>PLOG01000111.1 GCA_003142935.1 Acidobacteriaceae bacterium | reverse complement strand
CCCTCAGGGGCTAAAGCCCACAGTCTTTTTGTTGCTTTCGTACGGGCTTAAGCCCGTACCCTTCAGCTTAAGCCCGCACCCTTCAGCTTAAGCCCGTACCCTTCAGCTTAAGCCCGCACCCTTCAGCTTAAGCGGTCGTCCATTACTTCCTGCTCAACTGACCAGCCGCGCCCAAGTCATGCGCGTCAGCCCCACTGCCAGAATAGCGAGCTTTCGCCGCAGCGGCACCGCGGCGCGACGCGAGAAAACATCGTAGTCCGCCCGCTCAATGCGCTTCAGCAACGCATGGTAGACGGCCACCAGCACCTTGAGCGCAGGCCGGCTCTCGCGGTCGATAAACGGAAGCAGCGCCTCCGCCGAGCGGTAATAGTACTCCGCGCGCTGGGCAATTGTTTCCAGCAGCGCGCGCTCATTCGCAGTCGGCGGCGCGCCCGCTGCTCGATCGAGAAGCGACTCCACCGAAACGCCGTGCGCCGCCAGATCTTCCAGCGGAAGATACACCCGATTCCGCTCCGCATCCTCGGCCACATCGCGCAGAATATTGGTCAACTGAAAAGCTATCCCCGTCTCCTCCGCAAACCTCTCGGCGCGCTCATCCTTGTACCCGAAGATGCGGATGCAGACCAGCCCCACCACCGAAGCCACCAGGTAGCAGTACCGGTACAGATCGGCGAAGGTCGCATAGGTGTCCGGCGCGCCTGTATCACCCCGATCCAGATCCATCGTGACCCCCGCCACCAATTCATCGAGCAGACTTAGCGGAATGGCAAACCGCTCGGTAGCGTCGCGCACCGCCAGAAAAACCGGGTCCTGGGTCGCCGCCCCTTCGCACGCCGCACGCCATTTGCCCAGCCACTCGTTCAGGTGCACCCGGCGCTCGGCCACAGAGAAACTCTCGTCGTCAGCCAGGTCGTCGGCNNAAATTCTTCGCCTCGCGCCGCGCGATCGACCGGCAAACAGCATATGCCTTGTTAATCGCCACTCCGTCGGATGTAGATTCCCGAGTCAAGCCGCCTTCTCTCAAGAGCCCGCACCGAGGCGGAGAAATGGAAGCGCCTTCCCGCTCAGCGCCCGCAGCGCCAGCCCAAGCTTCGTTCGCTTCGAAATTGCCGGACGCGCGCTCAGCACGTCGTAGTCACGGTGCTCAATGGCGCGCAATATCTCCAGCCCGCCGCGGCTGAACAAATCCAGATCGAGCGCCAGGTCGCGATTTACCTTCCCAATCAACGGCAACCCCTGTTCAAACAGCGCACGCGCATAATCCACCTCAAACCGCATCAGCGCGCGAAACTCCGGCGTGGCCACTCCCGCCGCAATCGTCTCATCGCTCACGCCGAATCGCCGCATATCGTCCTGCGGCAGATAAACTCGCCCCTTTGTAAAATCCACCCGCACATCCTGCCAGAAGTTGGCCAGTTGCAGCGCGGAACAAGTCGCATCCGAAAGCCGGAAGTTGGCGTCCTTCGTTTCGGGACTCACCTCGCCGCACACATACAGCACCAGCCGCCCCACCGGATTCGCCGAATAGCGGCAATACCCCAGCACCTCATTCATCGAGGCGTACCGGGTCACCGTCTGATCCTGGCGAAAGGCCGTCAGCAGATCTGCAAACGGCTCCTTGGGAATCGAGCACGCGCGAATCGTCTCGCTCAGTGCCACAAACACCGGATGACGCGCGCGCCCTTCGAAGCAGGCATCGAGTTCGTGCCCCCACAATTCAAGCAGCGCCAAGGCCTGCGCCGTCGAACCCACCTCGTCTCCTAAATCATCTGACACGCGGCAGTACGCATAAATCGAGTGAAAGTGCGGCCGCAATGCCTGGGGCAGAAACCACGACGCAACATGGAAGTTCTCGTAATGCGACTCGGCCAGCCGCTTGCACCACGCCCGGGCTTCGTCCAGCGTCGGCGCCACCTCAGGAATGCGATACGAAGCCGGCAACGCGGCCCAGCCCCGCGCGAGCAGATCGTCCTCGCTGCCCTGCAGCAGAGCTTCCTTTTCCAGAGCGTCTTTGTCCGGTTGCATGGTGGCCGCGGTCATCGGTTCGCCTCAGGGCACAATCGCGGTCTTGATTTCGCTGCTGCGATTCATCAGCTTCTCAAAAACGCGGTTCAGTTCGTAAAGGTGTGCATGGCCGGTAATAAACGCGCCCGCCTGGAAGCGCCCGCCCGCAATCAGCGCCAGTGCCTCGCGGCAAATGGCCGGAGTGTGATGGAAGGTGGCGCGCAACGTGATGTCGCTGTAGTGAATGATATTGGTATCGAGCGTCACCCGCGTATCCGCGGCGCAGCCGCCGAAGAAGTTCACCGTGCCGCCCTTGCGAACCAGCTCAACCGCTTCCTGCCAGGCCTCAGGCACTCCCACCGCCTCAATCGCGATATCCACTCCGCGATTCTTCGGAGTCAGCGCCCGCGTCTCGAGAATCGCCTTACGAATGATCGAGGTCTGCACCACGTGGGCCGCGCCCAACTGCTTTGCCGCTTCCACCTGCCCGTCGTGCTTCACCAGCGCAATCACTTCGTAGCCTGCCAGCGCGGCCACGTGCAAAATCATTAGCCCCAGCGGGCCGCCGCCAATTACCGCCACGGTGTCGCCGGCCCGTGGCCGGGAATCCATGAACCCATGCACCGCGCACGCCAGCGGCTCGGTCAGCGCCGCGTGTTCCAGGGGCACGTGGTCCGGCACATGAAGCGTGTTCTTGGCGACGATGCGGGCCGGGATGCGGATGAACTCGGCATAGGCCCCGTTATTGAAAATCAGATCGTCGCAGAGGTTTTCCTGACCGCGTTCGCAAAAATAGCACTGCCCGCAGGGGGCGGAATTAAGTGCCACCACGCGGCCGCCGGGCGCGAAATTTTCCACTCCCTCGCCTGCCTCCACCACCGTTCCCGCCAGTTCGTGCCCAAACAGGGCCGGCGGCACGATCATCCGCGCGTGATAGCCGCGACGGAAAACCTTGAGGTCGGTACCGCAGGTGAGCGCAGCGCCAACCCGCACGATGAGCTCGCCGGCGGCGGCCTTGGGAACGGGCACCAACTCGATGCGGACATCTTCGCGGCCGTGCAGAACGGCGGCCTGCATGGTGCCGCGCCCGTGCAGCAGCGCATGCTCGACGGTTTTGCGGCCCAGGCTGACGGCGGATTCAACCCTGCGCCGGCCTTTCACGACCACCGTCTCCACCGTATTCAAGCCGGCTTCGACGACCGTCTCGACTGTGTTCAGGCCGCCTTCCACGACCGTCTCGACAGTCTTGCGGCCCCCTTCAACGACGTTTTCGACCGTTTTGCGGCCGCGGAGGATCGCGTCTGTCACCGCGTTCGCCATCAACTGCCCCCTACTTTGCTCCCCCGCCAAGTACAGGTTCAATCATAATCTTCATCGAGCTGCCCTGCGGATGAGATGCGATTTCGATAGCCTCAACCGCCTCTTCCATCTGAAAACGGTGCGAAATCAGTTGCGTCAAATCGAATCCCTTGCGGTACTCGCCCAGCACGATGCCCGTCACTTCATCCAGAATCGGGAACGAGGATGAGTATGAGCCGAGCAGCGTCTTCTCGTCCACGCAAACCGCCGCCGGATCGATCGTAGCCTCGCCATGCTGGGTCTGGGCAAACAGCATCACCTTGCCGCCGGGCCGCACCGCATCCATCGCCGTCTTGATCAGCGCGTTGCCGCCCACGGCCAGAATCACCGCATCCGCGCCCCGTCCCTCGGTCGCGGCAAACACCCGCTCCACCACATTCTCCGTTCCTGCGTCAATCGGCTCCTTCAGCCCAAATCGCGCCGCAATGGCGTGGCGCTCGGGGAATAAATCCGAAGTCAGCGCCCGTGCACCCGTACGCCGGGCCAGCGCGGCATGCATCAGGCCAATCGGTCCCTGGCCGATCACCAGCACCGTATCGTCCGCGGCAAGATTCAGCAGCTTCACGCCCTTCAGCACCGTGTTCAGCGGCTCGATAAACACTGCCTGCTCGAAAGGAACATCGTCGGGAATATGCACCACTCCGCGATTGGCCACCACAAAATCCATCACCCGAATGTACTCGGCAAACCCCCCGCCGGAGGGCGCAAACCCCGCCGTGACGCCGGTCTTCAAATAGAGCGGGCACTGCGCCGGCGTCCGCTTCCGGCAGTAGTAGCACTCTCCGCAAGGCACATGGTGAAATGTCATCACCCGCTCGCCAACGGAGTACTTGGTGACCCCCGCGCCCACCTGGACGATAGTCCCGGCCATCTCGTGGCCGAAGATACGCGGCGCCGCGTGCGAGCCCATGTGAATCTTTTTCAGATCCGTTCCGCAAATGCCGCAAGTGGCGACTTTAATCAGCAGCTCTCCCGGACCGATCGCCGGCACCGGCACTGTCTCCACGCGCATGTCGTTGATGCCGCGGTAGACAACGGCACGCATCGTCGAAGGGATCTTGAGGGAAGCAATCTTTTCAGGGTTTGATATTTGGGTAGCCATTCCGTTTCCTGATGTGACCTCGTTCATCGAGAAAGTCGAACACACACTCCGCCAAGCTTTGGGAAGCCTGTTTACTATTCTCGCCCATCCGGATGAGTGCGGGCCAGTGCCATGGCCGGGGGAGTACAAAAAACAGCAACCGAGCCGTCTGGAACTGTCCGTTCGGCGTAATAAACCGATTGAAATCGGGCAAATCTTCGCTAAAAGCGTCGCTCACGCCCTTGAAGCAATAAAACGGAATCCCGCGCATCCCCGCAAGCCGCGCAACCGCCGCCGCCTCCATGTCCACCAGCCCCGCCCCATAGGCAGCAGCCAAGCGCTTCTTCTCCGCCGCATCCGCAACCTTGGGATTGGTCACCAGCAGACACTCGCCCCCGATTGGGTGCCCCAGGTCTCGCTTCTGAGACCTGGGAAAGGTCGCAGCAGTATCCCCGACCGGGTGCCCCATCCTCGCGACGTCTTTGTTTTTGTCGCTAGGGTGGGCCTCGATCATCCCTTCGCTTTCGGATGCCACAACTCCCGCTGTCTCAAAACGCTCTCCCGTCTGCGAGTCGACAACACCCGTAATACGATATGCACGACCTGGCCTGTAATCCTCGCTCAGCGCCCCCACCCAGCCCGCAGAAATGACAGAGGTAATCGCCCCATCCTTCTCAACCTCGGCAAACGCCCGAGTGGCCGCTAGCTGCCCTGCCCCTGCGCAGGTCGCCACCCACTCCCCTTCATCGAAGCGCCACCGCCACACATCTACACCATCGCGGCGCTCGTGTTCCCAGCCGCGCACCAGCGGCTTCAGCTCCCCCGCCATCGCGGCAATGATAGCCACGCGCGTCATGAGGCCGGCGGCGCATACCCATGCGCGCGAAACCACTCAATCGCCGACCGCATCGCCGGATAAACCGGAGCAATCCGGAACCCAAGCTCCTGCTGAGCCCGCGCGGAAGAAGCAAACATCTTCTTCCGCCCCATGCGCACCTCTTCAAGCGTAGCCCGCGGCTCCTTGCCCCTGATCCGCCCCGTGATCCACTCCTCAAAGAACGCATAAGTCGCCGCAACCACAAAAGGAATCTTCACCGTCGGCGAAGGAATCCCCGTAATCGCCGCCATCTTGTCCAGAATCTGCTTGAGCGTCAGGTTCTCGCCACCAAGAATATAGCGCCGTCCCGCCTGCCCCTTGGTAAGCGCGGCCACGTGCGCCTGCGCAACCTCGGCCACATCCACCAAATTGAGCCCCGTATCCATATACGCCGGAAACTTGCCGTTGAGAAAATCGAGAATGATGCGCCCAGTAGGCGTGGGCTTACTGTCGTTTGTGCCGATCGGGCTGGTCGGATTCAGAATCATTACCTGCTGCCCAGCTTGCGCGGCCGCAATCGCTTCCTGCTCGGCCAGAAACTTCGACCGCTTGTAGTGCCCCACCATATCGGCAAGCGAAACCGGCGTGTCCTCGTTGATGACGATCCCATCCGTGCGAAAGTGCATCGTGGCCACGCTCGACGTATAAACCACGCGCGGAACTTGAGCCTCGCGCGCCATCCGCAGCAGCTCTCGCGTTCCATCCACATTCGCGCGGTACATAGCCGCAGGATCGGGAATCCAGAGCCGGTAATCGGCGGCCACATGCACAACCGCATCGCACCCGGCGAGCGCAGGCTTCAGCGTTTCCGGCTGGCTGAGATCGCCCACATGCGTATCGCCGGCGATCCCCTCAAGATTGGCCAGATTGCTGCTCTTGCGCACCAGCAGCCGCAGTTGAGCGCCCTCAGCGGCCAATGCCCGGGCCACATGATGGCCCACAAAACCGGTCGCGCCTGTGAGGAAAACTTTCATGAATGAGCAGAGTAGCCGAAGCAAGCGTCCCGAGCCATCCAAGCGGCGCTAGCTGAATTCTTAAGGTAGGGCATTCCAGATGATTCTAACTCCGCCAACACGCGCGAAGCGCGGCTAACCCACCGCGGCGGGCTAACTCCGCTAGAAACTAATCCAGCACGTCCGGCAGCAGCCCGATGTTCTTCTCCCCGGCCGCCTTCTTTTCGTTAAATTTCTTTACCCAGTCTTCCCAGTGCTTGCCCGCCGCGCGATCCTTGCCCGTGAACTCTAGCCGCGCAATCTCCGCGTAGCTCACCTTGCGCTTCTCCGGCGCATTGGGCGCAAAATAGTGCACCCACGAGTCACCCAAAGTCGCTCCCGTCCGCCGGTCGAAGATGAAGGCCTCGATCCGTTCGCCGTTCTTCAGCGTCAGCGTCACGTCGCCGCGATAACCAAACGCCTTTTCCAAAGCCTGGCGCAGTTCCGCTTCGTCAGCCAGTTCCGGAATCCAGCCTTCCAACTGCTCGGATTCCGTCCCCGGCGCAATCTCCAGCGCCTCAACCTGCTCGCGAGTGTACTTCAGAACTTCAGCCGTCATGCGCGCGTCTCCTCGAGTTCGTGGCTGGGATCCTCAATCTGCACCAGGGAAGACGGACCGTGCGGAGCAGCCTCATCGAGGAGTTTGAGCGCATGTGCATCCGGATAGCGGCTGAAGGTTCCGCGCACCATGCCCAGAAAGCCCTTCAACGTACCAAACCCGTCGATGACCGCGGGCGCCTCGTAGCCGCAACTGACCATGCAGTTGGCGCACTTGGGATTGCCGCTGGGCACGCCGTACTCTTCCCACTTGGTTTCTTCAAGCAGTTCCTTGTAACTGTTGGCGTAGCCTTCCTGGAGAAGGTAGCAGGGCCGCTGCCAGCCGAAGATGTTGTAGGCGGGCATGCCCCAGGGAATGCAATCGTAGTTGCGGTCGCCCATCAGGAACTCCAGAAACAATGGCGACATGTTGAACTTCCACTCCGGCTTGCGATTGGAGAGAATGGCGCGGAACAACCGCCGCACCCGTGCTCGGCCCATAAAGCGATTCTGGTCGGGAGCCTTTTCGTAGCTGTAGCCGGGCGAAAGAACAATGCCTTCAACGCCCATCGCCATCACTTCGTCAAAGAAGGCGCGCACGCTGTTCGGTTCCGTCCCGTCAAAAAAGGTGGCGTTGGTGGTCACGCGGAAGCCGCGCTTGACGGCCTCCTTGATTCCCTCGACAGCGATGTCGTAACCGCCCTCGCGACAAACTGAAAAATCGTGATGCTCGCGCTGCCCGTCTAGATGAACCGAGAAGGTCAGATACTTCGACGGCGTAAACTCCGGCAGGCGGCGCTTGAGCTCCAGCGCATTGGTGCACAGGTAGATGTACTTCTTGCGCGCGATCAGGCCGTTGACGATCTCCACAATCTGCGGATGCAGCAGCGGCTCGCCGCCGGGCAATGAGACCATGGGCGCCCCGCACTCATCCACAGCGGCAAAGCACTCCTCGGGAGTGAGCTGCTTTTTCAAGATGTGGGGCGGATACTGCACCTTGCCGCAACCGGCGCAGGCCAGGTTACAGCGGAAGAGCGGCTCCAGCATCAGCACCAGCGGATAGCGCTTGTTGCCGGAGAGCTTCTTCTTCAGTACATAGGTGGACACCGTCCACATCTGGGAGATAGGAATAGCCATCTTTGCGTTATCCTCCCGCGCCGATTGCGCGCGTCCAGTTCAGTAAGTGCATTTGTAGCTACTTAATAAGTGCATTCGTAGCCGCCGGCTTTCGGCTCATAGCGCCGTGCAATAAAACAAGTCCCGTCGAAATCGCCCGATCGGCCAGTCACTAGCTAGAAGCTAAAAGCTGCTTTATCCATCGCCCGCCGGTAAGTGGTCAAAGCCAGCAACGGGAAATATTGACGGTACATGTCATAGGACAGGTAGAAGACCCTGGGGAAACCTGTCCCGGTAATAATGTTCTGCCGCGTCGGTCCATCCCCCATCGACTCGTCCCAGCTTCCATCCGCAAGCTGCCGCGTCAGCAGCCAGCGCACGCCCTTGGCAATCGAGTCCGACCGGTCGTCTCCCGCGGCCAGCAATCCCAGCAGCGCCCACGCTGTCTGCGATGGCGTGCTGATGCCGATGCCGCGCGTATTCTCGTCGTCGTAGCTGCCGCACGTCTCGCCCCATCCGCCATCGGGATTCTGCACCATCCGTATCCATTCCGCCGCCTGCTGCACCTGCGGCTCCAGATGATCCACGCCGATTGCATCCAGGCCCCGCAGCACCAGAAAAGTGCCGTAAATGTAATTCACGCCCCAGCGCCCAAACCAGCTTCCATCCGGCTCTTGCTCTTTGAAGATGAACTTGATGGCCTTCTCTACGCGCTTGTCCCCGCGCGTGTAGCCGTAGCTGGCCAGCATCTCCAGAATTCTTCCCGTAATGTCCACCGTCGGCGGATCCAGCATCGCGTTGTGATCCGCAAATGGAATGTACTGGAAGATCATCTTGGTGTTGTCTTTGTCGAAGCTGCCCCAGCCGCCGCTGCGGCACTGCATGGCAAACTCCCACTCGATGGCCCGCTCGGCGACCTGGTGTTGATACCGCTCACGCGGATTGTCCACCTTGTTCAGCGCCAGCAGCACCTGCGCCGTGTCGTCGGTGTCGGGATAAAACTCGTTATTGAACTCGAAATACCAGCCTCCGGGGTCGGTCTTGGGAACCTTCACCGCCCAATCGCCCTTGTGCCGGACTTCCTTCGATAGCAGCCAGTCGGCCGCCTTCATCAGCCGCGGATCGTTGCGCGGCACGCCGGCCTCGCCCAAAGCAAACACGGCCTGAGCCGTATCCCAAACCGGCGAAACGCACGGCTGCATGCGGAAGGTCGGCTCCGGCATCCCCCCGTTCGGCGCCTGCTCGATGCCCAGCTTCTCAAACTCGTCGCGCGCCCGAATCACCTGCGGATCGTCCTCCGAGTAGCCCAGGCAGCGCAGCGCAATAATCGCATTCAGCATGGCCGGATAAATAGCGCCGAGTCCATCCGTCATCTCCAGCCGTTCCAGCAGCCACTTCTCCGCCTTGCGCAGTGCGATCGTCCGCACCGGGCGCAGATGAACCGCCTCGGCCCAATGCATCAGCCGGTCAAGAACGATGAAAAAATTACGCCACGAGAACAGCCGCTTTCGATCCCTGCGCAGCCGCAATATCGAGTTGGCCCGCCCGCCAACAAACAACTCGCCGATTCCCTGCTCGGGCGGAATTTTCTTGTAAGGCTTCTTGGCATAGATAATCGCCAGCGGCACAAGAATCGAACGCGACCATGCCGAGATCTCGTAAATATTGAAGTAAAACCAATTCGGAAAAAGTACAATCTCCGGAGGAATCGCCGGCACCGCATCGTAGTCGTACTGGCCCAGCCCGCAAAGGTACATCTTGGTGAAGGTGTTGCATGCCACCACGCCACCGTGGGCCAGAACCCACTCCCGGCACTTCGCCAGGCGCGGATCGTCTGCGCCCACGCCCATCAGCTTCGCGGAAAAATAGCACTTCACCGAAAGCGAGATATTGCCCGGGCCGCCCGGATAGATGCTCCAGCTCCCATCCTCGTTCTGGTAACGCATCATTTCCGTCAGCGCGCGCTTCAAACGCTCCGGATCGCCGCTTTCCAATTGCGTGTGCAGATAAATATAGTCGGCCTCGAGCATCGAATCGGCTTCGAGTTCCCCGCACCAGTAACCGTCGGGATGTTGGCGCGAGAATAGAAAATCCCGCGACCTTGCCACCGCGGACTCAACGTCTCCAAGATCGGCGTCAAGCCTGCCAAATCTGGGCGTCATCGATTGTGTCTTCACTTGTTTTAGACTCATGCCGTTCCAAACGCCTCAGTTCAAACACCAAAACCAGAATCCAACTCAGCGAACCGGAACCGCCTCTGCCCCACTCGCGCTGCCAATGGCCTGCACAATCTCCGGCGGCAGGCCAAAGCGCACGTTTTCAGGCATTACCTCTACTTCTTCGACGCTCGTAAAGCCGTTTTGACGCAAATAATTAACTACGTCCTCCACCAGCACCTCGGGGGCTGAAGCGCCTGCCGTCACCGCAACTGTCTTCACATCCACAAGCCACTCCGGGTTGATTGCCTGCGAGTTATCGATCAGGTACCCGATCGTGCCCAGGTTCCGAGACACCTCCACCAGCCGATTGGAGTTTGAACTGTTCGTCGAACCCACCACCAGCACCAGCCCCGCATCGTGCGCCACATTGCGCACCGCCACCTGGCGGTTTTCCGTCGCGTAGCAAATGTCCTGCGAATGCGGCCCAACAATATTCGGAAACTTCACCTTCAACGCATGGATAATGTCCCGCGCCTCATCCAGCGACAGCGTGGTTTGCGTCAAATAAGCCACCCGTTCGGGGTTAGGCACCTTGAGCGCACCCACCTCGGCCACATTTGAAACCACCTGGGTCACCGCGGGAGCTTCCCCCAATGTTCCCTCGATCTCGTCGTGGTCCCGGTGCCCGATCAGCACCAGCGAATAGCCCTGCTTGGCAAACTTGACCGCCTCGATGTGCACCTTGGTCACCAGCGGGCAGGTCGCGTCAATCACCTTAAGATTCCGACCCCTGCTGATCTCGCGAACGGCGGGCGACACGCCATGGGCCGAATAGATCACCCGCTGCCCATCCGGCACGTCGTCGATCTCATGCACAAAGATCGCGCCCTTCTCTGCTAACTCATTCACAACATAGCGGTTGTGGACAATCTCGCGGCGCACGTAGATGGGCGCCCCAAAGGTCTCCAGGGCGATCCTCACCACGTCGATCGCGCGCACCACTCCGGCGCAAAAGCCTCGCGGCTTCAGCAGCAACACCCTCTTCTGGCTGGGGGAAGTCCCATTTGGGATGGATTCGAGGACGGTTATAGTCACATCCACCAGTATACCAATCGGCAGGATGAAGCAACAGCAGAGAAACTAGAGGAGCAACAACCCCGCAGGATCCCCACCCAGGCCGCCAACTTGCCAACTCGCCATCCCCGCGTCAGCGGGGGCTAAATCGCCGCGTCCTTCCTAACCCCTCGCCAACTAACCGACTCACCGAAATTCATCCAACAGCCGCCCCTTGACCGGTTTCTGACCAGTTTATTGAGAACACGCACCTGCTGGTCACAATAGCTCTGTAATTCGATTTGCCGCGCGGGATACTTAATTATGAAAAAGATCCTGCTAGGCCTCGTACTCCTCTTCTGCTTCGCAATACCTTATGCGGCGCAAGCGCAGGTGGTGATTGTAGTTCACCACCACCACCACCATCATCACCACCCTTACCAACGTCTCCAACTCGCCAAGTAACCCGTCGAAGATCCCCTTGTCCCACCCTTGCCGCGATTGTCTTCTCCAAGATCGACGTCAGGGATGGGGCGCCCGGACCATTCTTTGAATCTGTCCCCAAGACACTCCTATTTCCATGAAGGCTACGGGCTTCACAGGTTGCTAAAAAACTCCTATGGGCAGGAATAAGTGTCAGGGCACGACTTTAGTCGTGCCGTAAGTTGCTCAAAATAGATCCGGGCTTTAGCCCCTGAGAGATTTTTCCCACCTCCGACACCTTTTCAGAGTTTCTGGACAGATCCAAACACGCCAGCCCTTGGCCCACAGAAAAATCCCCCGCTCCCTCGTCGGCCCAAACTGGAAAGCCATAGTGTCATTCATCGTTTCTTATTGACTTTGCTTGTGCCCAATGGTATTACTTTTTTAAAAAAGTAAGGGAGGCGCATGGAATCCGCACTGAGCATCAAGGGGCAGGCGACCATTCCCAAGACGATTCGTGAACATCTGCATCTAAAACCGGGGGACCGGGTCAAGTTCTTCGTGCATCCGGACGGCAGCGTAGTCATTCTGCCCAAGCTGCCTACATCGGCATTGCGGGGCATCGTCTCATCGCGGCGCCGGCGGCCAGCGACCCTCAACGAAATGCGCCACGCGGCTGTGGCCGGCGCAGTCAAGGGGTTCAAGCGCGGGAAGCTCCGGTAAAAGGCCGATGAACGCACTCGATACTAATATCCTGATCCGCTACCTCACGCAGGACGACCCGTTCCAATCGCGAAAGGCTATCGAACTCATCGAGCGCCGCTTCACGCCCCAGCGCCCCGGCTTCATCAGCTTGATAACCATGGCTGAAACCGTGTGGGTTCTTGGCAGCGTCTATGAGCTATCCGGCCGGGAAATCGCCGATACCGTCGAGCGCCTGCTTCAAGCCGATACCCTGGCGGTCCAAAACGAACAGCAGGTATTCACTGCGATGGTGGCGATGCGACAGGGAGCGGGCGCGTTTGCCGATGCGCTCATCGGAGCCCTGGGCGCGTGGGCCGGCTGCGATAGCACTCTCACTTTCGACAAAAAAGCCCTCCGCCTTGCGGGATTCGAGCTTCTCTGACGGCTCTGCAATCATCATCAGGCAGCCACTTTGCTGCGCGTCCTGAGAGCGCGCACGCTCACCTTCACTTCAACCCGCGAGCCCAAACGGTTAATGGTCGAAACCAGTCGGTCGAGTGTGAACCGGCTGAGATCCGCATTGCGTATGCGGGAGAAGTCGGCAGCGGCAATGCCTGTCCGCGCATGCGCGGCTCGAACGGTCAACTTCTCACGATCAAGCATCTTGATGATTTCCGCCGCCAGGATGGCTTTCAACTGCTCAACGTCGGCGTTTTCATAGCCGAAGTCGCGGAAAACATTACCGCTGCCGTGCACAACCTCGATCTTTTCGCGTTTCATCCGAGTAACTCCCTCAGGTTCTTGAGCCGGTTCTTGATCAGGTCGATTTCGTGTTGCGGAGTCTTGATGCCTTGAGTCGATTTCTTCTGGAAGGCATGAAGAATCCAGATATCGTCGCCAATTTGCACAGCGTAGAGCACGCGAAAAGCACTTCCGCGAAGCGGCAAAGCTATCTCGAAGACCCCCGAGCCCAACCCCTTGAACGGCTTGGCGATATCGGCCTTTCCACCCTCCGCCGCAATGGTCAGGGCAGTAAGGCAAATAGTCTGCGCCTCTTCGGGGAACTTCTCGAAATCCTTGCGGGCAGCCTTGATCCACGAGATGGGCCGCATCTGTCGAGTCATCAGCTTGCTTCCCGAATCACACTAGGAGTGTAGTCATATTTGACAACGGACGTCAAGATGAATGACATCAGCTTGGTTAGATTCAAGGCCTTACGAAACCGCAATTCCGTACCTATGCGCCCAACGTCCAGAATCCGTTTGGTGGCTCGGTCAACTTGCTACCTACCGCTGCCCCAGCGTTTCGGCTTCGAGTGATTCCTCGCACTGTTTCTGCGGGCCCCGTCCGACTTGGGCTTCTTTTCGGTCATCGGTTTCTTCCTCATGGTCATAATGATCCCACGAAATGCAATGCCTTTCTACCTGAATCGGCAGTACGGATGAATTGGCTCTTTTCCTCACCCGACCGAGATTTCAACCGCTGACAGGAAAAGTCAGACAGCACACCCGACCGCTAAAATCAGTTTAGCCATGCCCGAATTCACCCACCTTCATCTCCATACCGAATACTCCCTCCTCGACGGAGCCTGCGACGTCAAGAAACTAGTCGGCCGCGTCGCCGCCATCGGCCAAAAATCCGTCGCCATGACCGATCACGGCAACATCTACGGCGCCGTCCACTTCTTCGAGGCCGCCAAGGAAAAAGGCGTCAAGCCCATCCTCGGCTGCGAGCTCTACATCTCAAAAAATGAAGACCATCGCGCCCCCGGCGAAGGCGACGACAACAACCACCTCCTCGTCCTCGCCACCAACGAAGAAGGCTATCGCAATCTGATCCGCATCACCTCCGAGGCCTCCCTCCACGGCTTCTACCGCAAGCCCCGCGTCAGCAAGCGCTACCTCGCCGAGCACGCCGAAGGCCTCATCGGCTTCTCCGGCTGCCTCAGCGGCGAACTCTGCGAGCACCTCGTCGCCGGCCAATACGAGAAAGCCCGCGCCTCCGCCGCACAATTTCAAGACATCTTCGGCCGCGGCAACTTCTATCTCGAAATTCAGGACCAGGGCCTCGTGCAGGAAAAGAAAATTCACGAGGCGCTCTTCCGCCTCGAGCGTGAGCTCGACATCCCCCTCGTCGCCACCAACGACTCCCACTACCTCTGCGGCGAAGACTCAAAAGCCCACGACGTCATGCTCTGCGTACAGACCGGCTCCAAAGTTCACGACGCCGAGCGCTTCCGCTTCGACAGCGACCAGTTCTTCGTCAAGAGCGCTGACGAAATGAGTCTCCTCTTCAAGGACTCGCCCTCCGTCCTCGAGCGCACCATGGAGATCGCCGAGCGCTGCAACCTCAAGCTCAACAAGGTCGAAAATCCCTTCCCGGAATTCGCCGTTCCCCCTGGCCACACCATCGACAGCTACTTCGAAGATGTCTGCCGCGCGGGCCTCAAAAAGCGCCTCGAAACCTCAGTCCGCCAACTCGAATTGCGCGGAATTCGCCGCGCCACGCCGGAAGCCTACCAAGCGCGCCTCAACTTCGAAATCGGCATCATCAAGCAGATGACCTACTCCGGCTACTTCCTCATCGTGTGGGACTTCATCAAGTACGCGCGCGATCACGGCATCCCCGTCGGCCCCGGCAGAGGTTCCGCAACTGGCTCTCTCGTTGCCTATGCCATGGAGATCACCAACATCGATCCGCTCCAGAACTCGCTCCTCTTCGAGCGCTTCCTGAACCCCGAGCGCGTGTCCATGCCCGATATCGACGTCGACTTCTGCATGAACCGCCGCGGCGAAGTCATCGAATACGTCACCCGCAAGTACGGCCGCGAGCAGGTAGCGCAGATCATCACCTTCAACACCATGGCCGCCAAGGCCTCCATCAAGGATTGCGGCCGCGCCCTCGACATGCCCTACGGCGACGTCGACCGCATCGCCAAGCTCATTCCCGCAACCGTTGGCATCACCATCGACGAGGCCCTTGAAGAAGTCCCCGACCTGCGCAAGGCCTACGACACCGACGCGCAAATTCGCGAACTCATCGACACCGCCAAAAAGCTCGAAGGCCTTGTCCGCGGCTCCGGCGTTCACGCATCGGCAGTCGTCATCGCCCCGCGTCCGCTCACCGAACTGGTCCCCGTCGCCAAAACCAAGAACGACGAAATCGTCACCGCCTACGACATGAAGTCCGTCGAAAAAATGGGCCTGCTCAAGATGGACTTCCTCGGCCTCACCACCCTCACCGTCATCGACGACTGCCTCAAGCTCATCCAGCAAAGCCGTGGCGAAAAGATCGACATCGACGCCATCCCCGTCGACGACGAAGAGACTTACAAAAAGGTCTTCCACACCGCGCTTACCTCCGGCATCTTCCAGTTTGAGTCCAGCGGCATGCGCGACATTTTGCGCCGCTATAAGCCCGATTCCGTTGAAGAGCTCACCGCCCTCAACGCCCTCTATCGTCCCGGCCCCATGAGCATGATCGACGACTTCATCGAACGCAAATGGGGGCGCCGCAAGGTTGAATACCTGCTCCCCGAGCTCGAAGGCATTCTCAAGGACTCGCTCGGCGTCATCGTCTATCAGGAGCAGGTCATGCAGATCGCCAACCTGCTCGCCAGCTACTCCCTCGGCGAGGCCGATCTGCTCCGCCGCGCCATGGGAAAGAAGAACGCCGAAGCCATGGCCGAGCAGCGTGACCGCTTCCAGAGCGGAGCCGCCGCGCTCGGCCATCCCAAGGGCCCGGTCGCCGAAATCTTCGACCAGATGGACAAGTTCTCCGGCTACGGCTTCAACAAATCTCATTCCGCCGCCTACGCCCTCGTCGCCTATCAGACCGCTTACCTCAAGACGCACTACCCCGTCGAATTCATGGCCGCGCTGCTCACCTCGGAAACTTCAAAACCCGAGAGCGTCGTCAAGTACATCGGCGAGTGTCGCGACATCGGCATCAGCGTCGAGCCCCCCGACGTGCAAATTTCAGGCGCGCAATTCACGCCGCACGTTACTTCCGAGGGGCAAGCAATTCGCTTCGGTCTCGCAGCCGTAAAGAACGTCGGCGGCAACGCCATCGAGTCCATCATCAAAGCCCGCGAAGAAGCCGGCGGACGCTTCAAGAGCCTCTGGGAGTTTTGCGAAAAAGTCGACCTGCGCGTCATGAACAAGCGCGTCATCGAGTCGCTCATCAAGGCCGGCGCGCTCGACTCACTCGGCACGCGCGGCCAGCTCATGGCCGCCGTCGATAAGGCGATGGAGCGCGCCCAGAAAGCGCAGAAGGACGCGGCTCAGGGACAGAGCGGCCTCTTCGGTCTCTTCAACGAGGCGCCCGCCCCCGGCCGCAGCGCAGACGATCTGCCCCGCGTGCCCGACTGGGAAGAAGGCGTCCGTCTCGCCAATGAAAAAGAGGTCCTCGGCTTCTTCGTCTCCGGTCACCCGCTCGACAAATACGCCGAGAAGCTGCGCAATCTCACCGGCGTCATCACCACTGCCGAAGCCCTCGAACGCAAACCGCCCGAGCGCAGCTGGGGCAGGCAGCCCGACCCCGCCGACGAGATCCAGGTCGCCGGAATGATCCTTGGCCTGCGCGTTCAAAAAAGCAAGCGCGATCAAAAACTCTATGCCCAGGCCGCCCTCGAAGACGCCACCGGAAAAATCGACCTCATCTGCTTTTCGCGCGATTACGAGCGCCTCCAAGGCCAGTTGAAAATCGAAGCGCCCGTCCTGGTGCGCGGCGTCCTCATGGGCGACGACGACGCAGCCTCGAAGATTTCCGTAAGCTCCATCCAGGCGCTGGAAGATGTTGAAGTCAAGCTGCCCTCCGGCGTCCGCATTCGCATCAACCTCGACCGCGCCTCTGAAGAAATGTTTGCCGGCCTCAAAAGCGCTGCCGACGCCGCGCCCGGCCCCGGCAAAGTAATGCTGCAACTCGAAAGGAAAGGCGAATACGCAGTCATCCTCGAGCCCGACGGAATGAACGTCGCCGCCGATCGCACCTGGGTCGCGCGCATCGAAGAGCTAGTCGGCAAAGGATGCGTCCAGGCCCTCGGCTAAAGGGCACAGCCTTCAATTGAAGAGTATCGGCTTCAGTTGAAGGGTGCGGGC
>PLOG01000065.1 GCA_003142935.1 Acidobacteriaceae bacterium | reverse complement strand
CTGCTGTTGTTTTTCAATCAACTTCGGAGACAGGACACTAAAACAGAGCAAATCAATCGCACTTTCATGCAGTTCCATGGAATCACAGGGGCGCCCGATCACCAAGAACGCATTTCGACGTTTTCAGAAGTTCCTCGTTCGGAAGCGCTTTAAGTTGGCGCAAGAGTGACGATGGGCGCAATTCGCGTCATGTTTTGGGGTGGTCTGGCGATGGCGGTGACCGGAGTCATCGGGTGTCCGACGATGATCTCGCCGGCATCCTTGCAATGACAACCCAGTGGGTGCGAAGTCACGCCCGTGAGATTCCCGGCCTCAAGCGGCTGGGCAGCCTTCGCGCTCGCATCGTTGTGGACGAGCGGATATACGGCGATGACTTCGACGATGTGAAAACTGAAGCTGGAGTGCGCGAGGTTTGCGCTGTCTCATGTTTCAAGAGTGCCGCACTCTTCTGCGCAAACAAGATGCGGTCAACACAACGCTCACCAATAAGCGGATGGTCTCATTCAATGAGGCTCCTCGTTTGCGTGGACCAACTCTTATCAAGAACCCAACAGGCCGACTTGACAGCGACTGCATTGACTCCTTCCCTACACACTCAGCGCAGGGTAATCGGTATAGCCATGCGGCCCCGATGTGAAGAAGGTGCTTGGGTCCGGCGCATTGAGCGATGCATGGCTCGTAAACCGCGCCGGGAGGTCGGGGTTGGCGATAAAGAGCTGGCCGAAGGCTACCGCATCCGCCTCACCGGCCTCGATGACCCGATTCGCTTGTGCCAGCGTGTATTTCTCATTTGCGATGTATACGCCGCCGAACTGTTTCTTGAGTTGTGGGCCCAATCGGTCGGGTCCGAAATACTCGCGCGCCAACAGGAAGCCGAGCCCGCGCCTGCCGAGCTCACGCGCCACATAACCGAATGTTGCCGGTGGGTTTGAATCATGCATATCCTGAGAATCGCCGCGCGGCGCAAGATGCATGCCCACGCGCTTGGCGCCCCAAACCGGGATCACCGCATCGGCGACTTCAAGCATGAGCCTGGCGCGGTTTTCAATCGATCCGCCGTATTCGTCTGTACGATGATTGGATCCGTCCTGCAAGAACTGATCGAGCAGGTAGCCATTGGCCCCATGGATTTCGACGCCGTCAAAGCCAGCCAACTTGGCGTTCTCTGCTCCCTTGCGAAAGGCCTCGACGATGCCCGGAATTTCGGACGTCTCAAGCGCGCGTGGCGTCACATATTCGGCAACTGGACGCACCAGGCTCACATGGCCTGCGGGCCGGATGGCGCTGGGAGCGACTGGCAGTCTACCTTCCAGAAAGCGGGGGTCTGAGATGCGGCCCACATGCCAGAGTTGCGCAAAAATGCGGCCCCCTGCCCCATGCACTGCCTTCGTCACCAACTTCCAGGCTTCGATTTGGTCTGGCGACCAGATCCCCGGCACATTCGCGTACCCAACGCCCTGCGGTACAACCGGGATGCCCTCGGAGATGATCAGGCCGGCGCCGGCGCGCTGTGTATAGTATTCGGCCATGAGTTGAGTCGGAATGTGTTCGGATGTGCCCCGCAAGCGAGTAAGCGGAGACATGATCACTCGATTCGGCAGGTGGATGTCTCCAATTTGGATTGGGTCTAACAGAGAAATCATGGAATGAGTCCTTCCTGAAAAGCGTTCTGTTACTTTGGATGTTTCTGACGGATGGAAGATGGCAAACCTGAATTTCCAGGAAATATGCAAAGTGTGCAGGTTGCATGCAATTAGCCTGCAATGATCGACTCTTTGATTGAACTCGCCGCCAGGCGAATCTTCTGCTCCCTTTTGCTCATTCTGTTGGTCTTCAGGGTCTGAGAACCGCAGCGATCAAGACTGAAAGTCCGTTCCATGCGATTTGCACTCCAATGCAGAGCAGAATAAACGCAACGACCCGCAGAATGCCATGCGCAGTAGACGGAGGAATGATCTTGGTGATCTTCGGAGCATACGCATAGCAGAAATAGACGAGCACACTAAGAACGACTACAGCAAGAAACACCCCAAGATGCGCCAGAAAATCTCTTGAAATGACCCGAGTTGAAAGGTGAGCGGTGACGGTCAGCAGCGCGACAAGCGTGCCTGGGCCCGAGGTTACGGGAAACGTGAATGGATAGAATGTTGCCTGCTCAATGTACTGGGTACGTGTTTCGGCTCGTACCGCGCTCTCCTCCTCCTTGTTTTTGATAATCGCGCGCGCATCCCTCTCGTTCAATACAGACCATCCCATTGCCGCTATCACAATGCCGCCGGAGAGTTGGACAATGGGCAAAGAAATTCCGAAGAAGTTGAGAATGGCCGCGCCGAGAAGTTCAATAACGGCCAGAAAAATGACGTTATTGATTGCGATCTTGCGCGCCAGAGACCGATACACTGCTGGCGGTGCTTCACCGGCGAGCCCAAGAAACACGAGAGCCGACCCGAGCGGATTGATCAGCGGTAAAAGCACGCTGAAGGCGATAAAAAACGACTTCCAAAGGAGCACGAGCAGTCCCCTTACTTATGGCATCGGTCTCTCGGTACGCAGCGAAGGCCGGCCTTGCCAGACTCGCCTCACGCAGAGCCGTCCGACCTAGACACCAATTTCGTGCAAGGCTAGAAAAGCCTCCAACAAAACGCGGGGATTGAATTGTCCTTTGTATACAAGCGGCGCCTTTCGGTCCAGGCCAAGCAATGAGTAGACCGCCGTCTGCGCGGAGCGAATGGAGTACTCCACAGTGAACACCACGTCGTCTGGAAGTTCACAATATTGCCCGACGAAGGCCAGGTTCTTCGAACCCTTCGGTATAACTTGAGGGCGATCACCCTTGCTTCGAGGAAGAAACTGACTGGTGATGAAGGGCATCGTGCAAGGAATGCAGGTGCAGGCATCGAGAATCCTGGCGCCATGCTCCTGGAGGCGCAAATGGCCGATGATCTCCGTCATGATTTCTCGTCCGGTGCATGCCGCCATGGGCTTCTTCACAAAATTGCCCGGTACATCGACGAACAGTCCATAGCCCCAGAAAACCTGTACTCCCTCTGGCTGTTCTATGAAATGTGGCTGGTGGGGCAACACGATTGAGGCCAGCCAACTGGACTCCGGGAAGGTAATGAGCCCGCCCTCTCCTGGGACGTTGCCCGTCAAATCGCGGACGAGTTTGAAGAACGTAGGGTTATGCAGTGTGGTCGTAAATGAAATCCACTTCGATTGTTCAATGTGATCGGCAAAGTTCGAAGGATGCCCGAACTCGGTATGGCTGGCCGCAATTTTCTCCCAAAGAGTCCATGAACCGCCATCGGCTTTCCCCAGTAGAGCGGCGGCCGAGTCCATTGAGCCAAGGCTCGAACCCTCGGTCATGGAACCTAAAGTTACGATGACTCGGTCGTACTCGGTGACGCCGATCTCCTTGAGAGACGAGCCCTCTTGAACGACGATCTTTTCGACAGCGAAGCCGCCCTTTGCATGCGCGACGGCTATATCGGTAACAGTTGTGTTCAGCATGAACCTGACACCGTGCTCTTCAAGCCACTTGGAAAGCGGGCGCACCATCGAGTCATACTGGTTGTACACAGTACGCATAATGCCGGTAAGCGTATTGAAACCTGAAACCATGTGAGTGAAGCGCACCAGATAGCGTTTGAACTCGACTGCGCTATGCCAGGGCTGAAAAGCGAAGGTGGTGCACCACATGTGCCAGAAGTCCGTTTCAAAAAATGCCGGATCAAACTGATCGGAGATCGTGGTCCGTCCAAGAAACTCTTCCGGTTCGATCGCCACGCGTTCGAGGTTGAGAATATCCTTCTCGCTCAGACCAAAACTGGGACCATCGACCCTGTGACCATCCCGGAGCAGGCGGCCTTTGGAGGCGGTCTTCATCGTCTTGTTCCAGTCGAATATCTCCTGCGTTACTGTCCTCGACCCATCGAGGGTCGGAATCGATGAAAACAGGTCGTAGGTGCACAGATATTTGCTCTCAATCATGCGGCCGCCGCGCATCACATAGCCGTCAGTCGCGTTTCCCGCTGCGTCAAGGCTGCCGCCGATCCGGGATGACTCCTCCAGGATCGTGATTGTGTCCCCTTGCACATCTCCGTCGCGAATGAGGAAAACTGCGGCGGCAAGGGAAGCGATGCCTCCGCCTACAAGATATGTTGCCGCGTGATCGTCAGGTTGTTTCATAGGGATCATTTCACACTTTCTCCCTGCCTTGTCACTCTTGCCGTAGTTGCGCTAAGGCGCTTTGTGCGCGACTGCTACGAGCACCCAATGCGATTGTCATTCTGTAATGCGGGAATAACTGTATCGAATTGAACAGATGGCCCGCCGTCCCAGATCGCATAATCACGCTAAGCGCACGGGGAGGGCTCCGGCAGTCAGCGCAGACTTTCAACGATCGCCCATGGTGTCCAAAGAGAAGTCCGATAGCATGGCTCTTACTGCGCACCTGCCGCAATCCGCGACCAACCTTATTGATTCGAAGAAGCCGGGAGAAAGCAATGTCAGCAACAAACTCAGTTGTCGCCGTCTACGACTCTCACGAGCAGGCGGAACGCGCCGTTAAGGCGCTCCAACGGGCCGGGATCGATATGAAGAGCCTCTCGATCGCGGGCAGAGGCACACACACCGATGAACATGTCGTTGGCTATTACAATGCTGGCGATCGGATGAAGTACTGGGGCAAGCTCGGAGCATTCTGGGGTGGGTTCTGGGGGCTGCTCTTTGGATCCGCGATCTTTGCAATCCCAGGCATTGGACCAGTTCTCGTTGCTGGTCCGCTGGTTGGCTGGATTGTCTCAGGCCTTGAGGGAGCGGCTGTTGTCGGCGGAGTCAGCGCTCTCGGAGCAGGCCTGGTGAGTATTGGCATTCCAAAGGACAGCGTCATCAAGTATGAAGCAGCTGTGAAGACCGACAAGTTCCTGTTGATCGTCCATGGTGCGCCGGACGTGGTGTATGGCGCGCGATTCATTCTCGATGGTTCCAGCACCGGCAACTACTGTGTTCATGGCCAGCCGATGCTGACCAGTTGACCCTATTTTGCGCAACAGGTTGGGCGGTCACTCTGGCCCAGAGCCATTCGGCCGTTTTACGGAACCGATCACCCTTATGCACGCATTTCCGCCAGCCTGATCCTCTTTAAGCAATTCCGGATCGGAACAGGACGAAATCAACATGTATCCAGAATTCAACGCAAAAGGCTCTCAGCCCTGCGCAGTGCGGAAAAAGCCCAACGACCAGCACATTAATCCGATTTCAAGTCTTGCCGCCGACGGATTCGACATCTGGTGGCAGAAAACATTTGCACAGCACAGCGCAATGGCCTCGGAAGCGTCTGCCCTGATGCGCACGCATCGCCGACTTAGCTCGGCTAACCACGCGCGCGTCGGGAAAACCCATTGATCGCCTTAGTGATGGCGCGGCACTCAACATGCGAACCGACTACCAAAGCGCCAGAAATGCACGTACAAAGCAGCAATACCTCTCAGAAGAGGCCCCCGTCCGTATGAGTCTCTCTCAACAGCCCCTTTGCTTTCACAACAAAGGAAACTGAATGTCAAGCCACCCTATTGATTCACCGAGGACCATCATGCCGGAAGTTAATCGTTTCCTCTCCATCCCGACCAGGATTCTGCTGCCTATAGACTTCAGCCCGTCATCCCAGGCTGCACTGGAGATGGCAGCCGACCTTGCCCGGCACTTTCAAGCGGAACTCTATCTCGTGCACGTGATCCCGATGTTCCCGACCACTACAATTCCAGACCTCATTCCAGAGACCGTCTTTCTTGAGAAGGCAAGAAAACACGCAGAGAGCCATCTGGCCAAGTGCACGGCAGCTCTCGTAACCAGAGGAGTGAAGTCAACTTTCAGCGTTGAAGTTGGAAATGACGTAGTTGGCAACATCATGCAGGTAGTCGATCGCGAACATATTGACATGATCGTAATCTCCACCCACGGTATCTCCGGCTGGCACCCGCTCGTATTCGGCTCGATTGCCGAAAAGGTCGTGAAGCTTGTGCAGTGTCCTCTCTTGCTTCTTCACTCAGCCAAGCCGGAATCAGGCGTGGAGACGCCCTCAAAACGCTCAATGGAATGGTGGTAGCGAGATCGACGGTAGAGGTGGTCAATGGAGAGCTCGACTAGCTTTGTCGCCCCGGCATCAAAAAAGCCGGTCGTAGAACCGGCTCACGATAGCGCCCCAACGGGTCTCACAAACGAAGAAGCGCGCGCCCGTCTTGAAAAAGACGGCCCCAATGCAATGCCGGACACGTCTGCTCATCCGTTGCGCAATGCATTGGCTAAATTCTGGGCGCCTGTACCATGGCTGCTTGAAGCGTCCATTGTGCTTGAGATCGTCCTGCATAAGTATTACGAAGCCGCCGTCATTGCAGCTCTACTCCTTTTCAACGCGGCTCTCGCTTACTTCCAGGAAAGCCGCGCGCAAGCAACTCTTGCCGCCCTCAAATCCCGTCTGGCACTCAACGCCTCGGTTCAGCGAGACGGCGAATGGAAGACCGTACCCGCGGCGGAACTGGTATGCGGCGACCTCGTTAAACTCTCGCTTGGCGGCGTGGTCGCCGCCGATGTTCACCTGACGGGTGGGTCGGTTGAGCTCGACCAGTCGATGCTTACCGGCGAGTCCCTCCCCATTGACGCAGGCGCCGGCACAGACACGTTTGCAGGGGCTCTGGTGCGGCGCGGCGAGGCCACCGCCATCGTAACGGCGACCGGGACGCGCACCAAATTCGGCCGCACGGCGGAACTGGTTCGGACGGCACACGTAGTAAGTACACAGCAAAAGGCCGTCCTCAGGATCATCCGCAACCTGGCGCTCTTCAATTGCCTCATCATCGTCGCGATGGGAGCCTACGCCTATCACCATGCAATGCCATCGAGCGAGATGATTCCGTTGTTGCTGACCTCGGTCCTCGCCATCATCCCAGTCGCATTACCGGCAACATTCACCCTCGCTGCTGCGATTGGAGCTCGTGCTCTTGCAAAGCTGGGCGTGTTGCCAACACGGCTTTCCGCCGTGGACGAAGCCGCATCGATCGATGTGTTGTGTTCAGACAAGACCGGGACTCTGACCCGCAATGAACTAACCGTCACAAGCGTTCGCCCACTGCCTGGATTCGACGAAGCACACGTTCTCGGAATGGCGGCGCTGGCGAGTTCCGAAGGGGGCCAGGACCCTGTCGATGCGGCCATTCGACTTGCCGCGTCGCAGAAGACAGCCACCGGCTTGCCAAAGCTGACCGCTTTTGTTCCGTTCGATCCGGTTAAGAAAACCTCGGAAGCAACCGCAACAGATGCAAAAGATAGTTCCGAGCGAATCGTCAAGGGCGCGTTCACTGCGGTTGTCTCCCTCACTGCGCCTTCTCCCGCCGCGGCCGCTATCGCCGACGAACTCGAGAAGCAAGGCTTTCGAGTTTTGGCAGTTGCCGCGGGACCGGCGGCGTCCAACCAGATCATTGGATTGATTGCCCTCAGCGATCCGCCGCGGACCGACTCGGTCTCTCTTATCTCGGAGTTGAATGGTCTCGGCGTGCGCACAGTCATGGTGACAGGCGACGCTCCGGCCACAGCCGCAATCGTCGCTCACGCGGTTGGATTGCAGGGAGCAGTCTGTCTGCCCGGCAAATTGCCGGACGGCATTAAACCGGAAGACTTCTCGGTCTTTGCAGGTGTTCTTCCGGAAGGCAAGTTTGACCTCGTTAAAGCGTTCCAGAAGAGCGGACATACAGTGGGGATGTGCGGCGACGGCGCCAATGACGCGCCTGCGCTGCGCCAGGCACAGATAGGCATCGCGGTCTCGACCGCAACCGATGTGGCCAAATCGGCCGCCGGCGTCGTTCTAACCGAGGCTGGCCTGGGCGGCATTGTGGCCGCCGTAAAAGAAGGCAGAGTCACTTTCCAACGCATTCTCACCTACACGCTCAACTCGGTTCAAAAGAAGGTATTTCAGGCGCTCTTGCTGGCGGTTGGCCTGGTCATGACGGGACACGCAGTGCTGACGCCAATGCTGATGGTCATTGTGATGATCACCGGCGACTTCCTTGCCATGTCGCTGACCACTGACCGAGTGCGGCCATCAGCGATGCCAAACTCCTGGCAAATCGGGCGAATCACGAGTGCAGGCGTGATACTCGGACTCTGCTTCCTTGCGTTCTCCACGGCGATCCTGGCATTGGGCAAATTTCAGCTGCATCTCGGCATCGAGGCACTTCAAACGCTGACCGCGGTCAGTATTGTGTTTGGCAGCCAGGCCACGACCTATGTCATTCGCGGACGCCAGCATCTCTGGGGTCTGCGCCCCAGCATTTGGCTCGTACTTTCTTCAGTGGCCGATGTTCTTATCATTTCAACTCTCGCAACCTTTGGAATCGCAATGGCGCCATTGCCCATCGCGGTCATAGCCACCGAATTTGGCGCCGCAGTTGCCTTCGGCGCAATCCTGGACGGGGTCAAGATTCCAGTCTTTGCTCGCCTCCGTATTTCCTGAACAACCAAGGTGCATCAAGCACCTACCGGCATTCGGCAAACAGAGGTGTGTCTGCTGCAGGAGTGAATGACGAGGATTCCTCCTCGGGGACATGATCACCCTTGTAATGGGGTTCTTTACGGTGAATCGAATGATGTTGGAATCCGAAAGGATCATACGGCTTGACGGTGACTTCATCCTCAGGCCGGCTGCCGCCGACGAGGCTCTCAAGAAGGTCTTCATGGTCGTTACGAATATGATCGTTCATCCTAAGAGCATTTCACCCGTCATGGAGAAATGCTGCTCTAGTTTGCTCATCGCAC
The DNA here is from genome assembly GCA_003142935.1 of Acidobacteriaceae bacterium. Taxonomy (GTDB): domain Bacteria; phylum Acidobacteriota; class Terriglobia; order Terriglobales; family Acidobacteriaceae; genus Telmatobacter. The sequence goes on along the minus strand of PLOG01000065.1, from coordinate 17,051 downwards.
AAAGACGTTCGACAAGGAATGCTCCAAGCGAACTTCTTAGCTCGGTTTACTCGGGTTTTCGGCTAGTACCGTGACCGTGTGTTTTCGTAATTAAGACCAATAAATATGGGTGCCCCAGGTCCCGTCTTTGGGACCTGGGAAACCACAAATCTATGCGGTCAAAATACCAGCCGCCGCAGAGAGCGTCGTCAGCTTCCATTTCGCTCACATCGCGCAGAGCAATCCTGCACAGTACCAGAACCTCGACCCCTGCAATGATCGAGCCACGACCCCGCGGTGGGATCACGCCGCATAACTGATAGCCCAACTAGAAGAAAAGGTGTACGAGTGAAAACAGCAGAAGCGATTAAAAACAATGTGGAGCAGGAATTGCGCTGGGAACCCAGCGTTTGCGCAACCAGGATTGGCGTCTCGGTCAACAACGGAGTTGTTGAGCTTGATGGGCATGTTGGTAGTTTGTATGAGAAGTGGGCAGCCGAGCGCGCGGCCCTCCGGGTTAACGGCGTCTCCTCGATCGCAAGTGAGATCATCGTCGATCTACCATTCGAAAGTGAGCGCACCGACGAAGACATTGCGTCTGCGGCGGCCAATCACCTGAACTGGAACTCCCAGGTGCCCGACACCATCAAGCTCACGGTCTCAAATGGTTGGATCACGCTTCAGGGAACTGCCGAGTGGCAATACCAGAAGGAAGAAGCCGCAAGAGCTGTTCTGTCCCTGCGCGGCGTCAAAGCGGTATCGAACGAAGTCGCACTCAAGCCGACCGTGAATACGACAGACATCAAGGTCAAGATCGAGGATGCGCTGAAGCGCGATGCTCAGATTGAGGCGAAGGATATTACCGTCGAAACCTCTGGCGCCCTTGTGACCTTGCGCGGACATGTGCGTTCATGGAGAGAACACGACGACGCCGAGCACGCCGCTTTTTCCGCACCCGGCGTTGGCAGCGTTTCAAATCTCCTCACTGTTTCCTATTGAGCCCGGGCGGCCCTGCAAATTCGAGGCATCGGAGCGACACCTGGTTTGGTGTTGCTCCGAGCACGAAAGGAAATCGGCGAGGTTGCTAAGTCCGCATGACTCAATTCACATCTCTCCGGGCCTCGTATTCACCGAACTGCAAAATGAGAGAGACACGTGGCCAATGAAGCGTTGACCGGCCGCAAGCTTGAAGAAGTCCTCGCGGCACTCGATACCAATTGGCAAGCCGGGATCGAGAGTAAGTAGTGGAGGCCAAGGCGATGCCGCTTGGGGCGTACGGAAATTCCTGAAATGACGGAGATCTTGTCCCGCCGCCCCTGGCGGTGACGATGGATGGAAGTTTGCCCCTGCGGAGCCCAGGTTCGGATTACGTTGGGAATCGGCAGGACACCCGATTCATCGGCAAAGACGAGATGGGCGCCCAGCCTTGCAGCGTTCTTTTTATGCGCGGCCACTCCTTATGTTTCCACCGTTCGATCTGGTCTTCATAGCGCTCCAACGCACGCCTCTCCGGCTTTTGTTGAGTCCATCCGAGGCTGTGCATCAGGCGACCGATATGGTCCGGGTGGTAGCGCACACCAAACTCGCGCTCAACCATTTCGGCTATGCGCGCAGTGGTCCAAAGATTGGTCCGGTACCCTACCTTGTTTTCAATGTATAGTTTCCCGGCTTTGTTCGCCATTTTAGTCNNGAGAGTGGGATTCACATCCAAACATAAGCCGTTAAGAATGAGGTTGATGCAGAATCGCGTGAAATAAATACACCCAAAAGTACCCCCATTGAGAATTGATTGAGAGGTTTTGCTGGTAGTTGAAGGCTGAAACTACAACAAGTTTATGCGCATCATTGATGTGTTGTGCCCGCCTGGATTAGTGAATCTGCTTCTGTTTGCCAGTGATTTCACCATACAGAACCCGACCTCCTCCGCTCGAGGATCACGGTTGTGTGCCTGACTGCCGGCAAACCCGCGGGCCTTCAGGGAAACGCAAGTGCTGAACCCCCGTCAGTCTCCCCTTCACCGATCCACCGATAAAAACCAATCTTAAACAGCGGCCACGTGTGCCACACGTGTGCCGCCGTTCTTGTTTTTGGAGGCAACATGGCTCACCAGACTGACCAGGTCATCCGCCGCGGATCGCAAATGCGGATGGTGCGCATCTACTTCGGCCGCGATCCGGCAACCCGGAAACGCAAGTACATCGGCAAATCTATTCACGGCGTGTTGCGCGACGCACAGACCCACCTCAATCACATGCTCGCTGAGCGGAACCTCGGGCGCAATATCCCGCTCCTCCCGGCCAACGCTCGACCAGTACCTCGATCACACTGGCTTGAAATCTGTGCGCGGCCGCGCCTGCGGAGCAAGAGCTTGCGCGACTATAGCCTATGAATCATCAAGGATTACCGCCAGTCCATCGGCGGCATGCCATACTACAGCGTTGTTGTACATGCTCTGAGTGGATTGGAGCGTCTGTGGTGGAACTGGCTGGCGATGGCGGCCTGTAACACCGCCGCAATATATCCGCTATAGGCGCTGCGGGCTTTCGCGTGCGCGCTCCTCTGCAAGGTGAGCGCAAGTTCCGCAGCGGCCAAGAGGGAGATCGCCGGTCTGGTTGGATGAGTGCTAGAATGAGCCCAACCTCTTGGAGCCAACAGCCATGGAGCAGCCGGGATCAAAGGATTTCACCGTGTCCCCGTGCGGTATCACTGCACTGCTGCGCGACTGGCAGGCCGGCCGACCAGCGGCATTAAATGAGCTGTTTGAGGCCGTCTACCCTGAGCTGCACCGCATCGCCCAGCGACACAGCGGACGCGAGAAGATCTCCTCAACACTGCAATGCACGGCAGTGGTTCATGAGGCCTGGCTGAGACTGGCGCAGTCGCAGCGGGTGAGCCTGAAAGACCGCGCGCACTTTTTCGCTTTCTCAGCGCGGCTGATGCGCACGATCCTGATCGATCATGCGCGTACCCGCAAGAGTAAGAAGCGGGGCGGCGGAGAAACCATCTTCTCCCTGATGGATTCCGATGCCTCGGTCAATCCATCCGATGTCGAAATCCTGGATTTGAACGCCGCGCTCGAAGAGCTGGAGAAGCTCGATCCGGTGCAAGGCCGGCTCGTGGAGATGCGTTACTTCAGCGGCCTCAGCATTTCCGAGACCGCCGAGGCGTTGGGGGTATCGGAAAGCACCGTAAAGCGGGAGTGGGTGGTTGCCAAGACCTGGATTCGCAGGCGTCTGGTGGAGAGCGGGAAAGAACGGTGAATCCGGAAGGCTGGAAGCGCGCAAAGGAGCTGTTCTCAGCAGCTCTGGGGCTGCCCGAGACCGAACGGGAGGCTTTTCTCGAAGCCCAGCGGGACGAGCGGGAGATTCTCGACGAAGTGCGTTCTCTGCTGGCTACATATCGCGATTCTCCCGATTTTCTTGAGAACGCTGCGCCGGCATTGCTGGCTGAGCTGCGTTCGCGGGAGAGTGCGATTCCCTTTGCCGGCCGGCGCATCGGTGCCTGGGAGTTGGTGCGCGAGATCGGCCAGGGCGGCATGGGCCTGGTGTGGGAAGCGCGCCGGGCCGATCAGCAATACGAGCAACGCGCGGCGGTGAAACTGCTGCGCGCCAGCCTCTTTTCCGAGCAGGACGTCCGCCGTTTCCGCGAAGAGCGCCAGATCCTGGCTTCATTAAATCACCCTTGCATTGCGCGGCTGCTCGACGGAGGCATGCTCGAAGACGGCGAGCCCTATTTGGTAATGGAGTACATCGACGGGGTTCCACTCAATGGCTGGTGTGAACTTCATAAGCCGAGTCTGCGGCAACGCATCGCGCTGTGTCTCGAGATTTGCTCCGCGGTCGAATACGCACACCGCCATCTGGTGATCCATCGCGATTTGAAATCGGCGAACATTCTTGTGGGCGGCGACGGCACGCCCAAGCTGCTGGATTTCGGCATCGCGAAGCTCGTCCCTGAAGGGGGAAGCTACCGCACGACTGCGAACCTGCTCAGCCCCGAATGCGCCAGTCCGGAGCAGGCACGCGGGGAACGGATGACGACAGCCAGCGATCAGTTTTCGCTGGGCGTGCTGCTCTATCAACTGCTGACCGGACGGCACCCATTTGCAGCTCCCGATGTGAGCCCGATTGAGGCATTGCGCGCCATCTGCGAGGACGAACCGCGGCTGCCCAGCAGCGTCGCGGAGAACTGGAGCCGCGAGTTGCGCGGGGAGCTGGACGCCATCCTTTTGCAGGCGCTCAACAAGAATCCCGCCGTGCGCTATGCCTCGGTGAGCGCCTTCGCCGGCGATCTTCGCGCATGGCTCGGCGGCCTGCCGGTGAGCGCTGTCCGCGAGTCCCGGTGGCGGCGCAGTGCCAAGCTCGTGCTCCGCTACAAGGCGCTGAGCGCGGCGATTGCGACTGCGGTTCTGATGCTGGTGACGGGCATTCTCGTGACTTCGATCGAGGCCAGGCGGGCGCTACGCGCCGAGCGAGAGGCGCTGGCGCAACGCGACCGCGCCGAAAACTCGCAGCAGACGGCACAGTTGCAGCGGGATCGAGCCGTCGCCGCCGAGAAGGCCGCCGCGCAAGATCGCGACCGGGCGCTCAGCGCCGAAAGGTCCGAAGCGGCGGAGAAAGACCGCGCCGTTGCCGAGAGCCGCCGCGCCGACAACGAAGCCGCCACCACCCGTAACATCAACGATTTTTTAGAGAAGGACCTGCTGGCGCAGGGCGACCCAAAGATTCAAGCCAATCCCGAGAGGAAGCCCGATCCCGATTTGAAAGTGCGCACGGCGCTGGACCGGGCAGCGGAAAGGATTCAAGGAAAGTTCGCCGGTGAGCCGCTGATTGAAGCGTCTATTCGCCAGACAATCGGCGAAAGCTATTACGATCTGGGCCTCTACGCAGAGGCGCAGCGTCAATGGGAACGTGTCGTCGAGTTGCGTCGCAAATTCCAGGGCGACGATGCCAGCGAGACTCTCGGCAGCATGAGAGAATTGGCGGTAACTTACCGCGATCAGGCGCTGTTTACACAGGCTGAGCCGTTGCTGAAGCAGATTGTCAAAGTGCAGCAGGCAAAACTGGGCGCAAACGATAACGAAACGTTGTCGTCAGCGCTGGATTTGGCGGCGTTGTACTACGCGCTCGGCCGGTATCCTGAGGTCGAAGCGATGATGACCCATATTTTGCAGGTTCGCCGGCAATTGTATCCCGATAAAACCGACGAACTCTTCGAGGCTATCTACAGCCTCGCAACGACCTATGGGGACGAGGGAAAATACGCAGCCGCCGAACCCCTGGCCCAAGAGGCTCTGGGGATCGCACGGCGGCTCCACGGCGACGATCACCCGGATACACTGAAGGTTCTGCGCGCGCTGGTCGTGATCAACCGTTGGAAGAAAGATTTCGCCCAAGCCGAGAAGTTGCAAGCCGCGGCGCTGGCCGGCGACAAGCGAACTCTGGGCGCGGACAATCCGCACACACAGATCGACATGAATAACCTCGCCGTGATTTACCGGATCGAAGGGCGTTTCGCCGAATCCGAGTCTCTGCTGGAGCAGCTGCATGAGATCAGCCGGCGGGTGAATGGCGAAGAGAACCTTTACACCCTGGCTTACGAGACTTCCCTCACCCAGACCATGGAAAGCCTGGGGCAATTCGCCGAAGCCGAGCCGTTGGCCAAAAAGAATCTGGAAACGCTGCGGCGCGTCTATGGCGAAGATAACACCTGGACGATTACCTCGACGAGAACGCTGGGCCTGCTGTATTGCTTCACTGGCAGATTCAAAGAGGCTGAAGCTCTGCTGCAAAGAACCGTTGACGCAACCCGGCGTGTACTCGGCGCCGAGCATGTCAATCTGGCGACGGCGGCCACCTGGCTGGGCATTCTCTATCAGGACGAAGGCAAAACCGATCTGGCCGAGCAGACGCTGACTGAGGCCGTTGCTCTGGACCGAAAGAGATTCCAGCCGGGAGAGTTGATCACGCGCAGCGGGTTGACCAGTCTGGGCCGCCTGCGTCTGGCCGAGCAGCGCTATAGCGAAGCCGAGAGCCTGCTGCGCGAGGCGGGGAGCGGCGAAGGAAATCAACAGTTGATGATGTGGGATACCTGCGACCGCCAGAGCCTGCTCGGCGCGAGCCTGCTGGGACAGGGTAAATACGCTGAAGCCGAGCCGCTGCTGATCGAGGGCTACGAAGGACTCCGGAAGCTGAGTCCCGCGATCTCCGTTGACGCCAATCTGCCCGAGGCGGGCCAGCGACTGGTGCAGCTCTATACCGCCTGGGGCAAGCCGGAGAAGGCCGCCGAGTGGCGTCAAAGGCTCGAGCGCCCTGAAAAGTAGAAACCGTAGATTCATCGCTTACACCGCATTTCTCCGCTCCTTCTGCCAACACCTCGATTCATCTTTCAAAAAAATCCTGGATTTTGTGAACCGGTTTGTCCCGCGTTTCCGCTTATCCATGTTGAAGCGGTGGATTCCGGTCGAAGGCTGCGATTCCGGACCCCCTCCCGGGCAGAGCCGGAGGGGGACGCGCACACGATGGCGCGCGGCGCATCGCCGGCCAAAGCTCGAAGGAGAACGTGTATGCAAATACGAGGACGTCTTTTCCTTTCAACATGGATGGTCGCAGCGGCATTCTGCGTGTGCGCTTTGCGCGCAAAGGCAGAGAGCAACAACGAGTGCCAGCAGAGCTGCGCGGCAAGCAGTGCGCAATGCCATCAGAAGGCCGATGCGGAATATAGGCAGTGCATGAAGTATTGTTCGCCGGGCGCCGCGTACAGTATGTGCACAAAACAATGCGGCGCAAAACAGACCGGCACCGCGAATGGCTGCCAGAACGCCGAAAGAACCTGTCAGGAGCGGTGCGCGGCGAGTTCTGACTCGGGATCGAGCTACGGTAAGAAACCTAGCTTGCACTTACGCGTGCGTCCGGCCGATTTGGCCTTGTACCGCGTTGCCGTTTGGCGCGATGGAGGGCAGGACTAAAGTCGCTGCCATCGCCGGAGACGCAATCGCGGCCCTTGATGGCTTGCGATTTCTTCCGGAAAACCCAACCGCTCCTGCGAGGAGGAACGATGAAACACCAACGAATTGCCATCCTGGCCGCCATGCTGGCGGCCTTTGGAATCGCCGCGATTGCTGTCGAATCGGGCGCACAAAGCAGTGCCGGCCGCAAGCCGCGCGTGGCCGTTCTCGACTTCGACTATGCCACCGTGCAGTCCACCTCTGCAGCCATGTTCGGAAATGATGTCGACGTTGGAAAGGGGATCTCCAACCTCCTCGTCACGGACCTTGTCAAGAGCGGTTCCTACTCCGTGATCGAGCGCTCCGCGCTGGATAAGGTTCTGGCCGAGCAGAACTTCTCCAACTCCAACCGCGCCGACCCCACAACTGCCGCCCGCATCGGAAAGATCCTGGGCGTCGATTACATCATCCTGGGGAGCATCACCCAGTTCGGCAATGAGACCAACAAGCAGAATGTCGGCGGCAGTGGCGGCAACTGGCACGGCTTTGGCGTCGGCGGCATCGGCCACTCCAACTCCAAAGCCAATGTGGTCATTGACGCCCGGGTCATCAACATCGACACCGCGGAGATTCTCGCCGTGGCCGAAGGCAAGGGCGAGTCCAGCCGCTCCGGGCTTTCGTTGCTCGGCGGCGGCGGCAACTGGAACGGGTTTGGCAATGGCATCGTCGATTTCGGCTCCAGCAACTTTCAGAACACGATCATCGGTGAAGCCACCAAGAAGGCCGTGGACCAGTTGACTGCCGAACTGGTCACCAGCGCTGCCACGCTCCCGGTCCACACCGTCAAGGTGGACGCACTGATTGCTTCTGTCGATAGTGGCCAGATTGTGCTGAACGCCGGCGGCCGGGCCGGCATCAAGCAAGGCGATCAGCTTTCGGTGGTACGTGTCGGCAGGGAGATCAAAGATCCTGCCACGGGCCAGGTCATCCGCCGGCTCACCTCCAACATTGGAACCATTCAGGCTACTGACGTTGATGATGTCTCCGCAGTTTGCAACGTCGTCTCCGGCGCTGGCTTCCAGGTGGGCGACCACGCGGTAACACCGGGCACGTCGCCCGGCGCCGGCAGCCCAGCTGCTGCCCCAACCGGGGCGCCCAGTGCAGCTATCACGCCACAGCCACAGCCAACCGCAGGCACTTCGGTGCCTGCGGGCACACCCGCTGCTGCCGCTACGCCAGCCGATGTTGCTTCCGGCCAGCCCGATCTGACCGTGGTCAAGGCTGAGTTCATTCCCGGCGACAAGGTCGTTTTCGCAGACGACTTCTCCGACATGGCCGGCGACGAGGCCCCGCCGCACTGGAAGGTGCGCGGCGGCATGGCCGAGCTGCGCCAGGGCGGAGGCATCCGCCAGCTCACAATCCATGGAGACGATGTCTACCTGACACCCAACCTTTCCGAAGTGCCTCCCAACTTTACCCTCGAGGGTGACATCTTCTTCAGCGAGCACTGGGAATACGTTTATTGGAGTTTCGCCGACAAGAAGAGCAGTGACGTATTGAGTATCAAAGCCCGCCGGAACTACACGAACCTGATGCTCGACGTCAAGGCGAAGAACGGGCAAGAATTCGAATCCCTGGCCGCCAATTCGTTCCCCGAAGATTTTAGCCAGCCAATCAAACTACAGGTCTGGTGCCAAAACGGCCGCATCCGCGTTTACATCAACAACAATCGTGTCGTCGACGCGAACCAGATTAGTCTGCCGCCGATGAACGCCCCCGTCGCAGACGTGGGAAACGCTAACGGCACGGCCTATGTCGGCTTCCGCAATATTCGCATCGCCGAGTCCACACCGGATTTTGGCAAGGTGATCGAATCCTCGGGCCGGTACGTAACCCACGGCATCCTTTTCGATACCGACAGCGATCGCATCAAGCCGGAATCCTCCGCCGTGATCCAGTCCATTGTGCGCGGCTTGCAGGCGAGCCCCGACCTCAAGGTCGAAATCGACGGTCACACCGACTCCACGGGCAATCCGCAGCACAACATGGATCTTTCCAAGCGGCGCGCTGAGGCCGTAAAAACAGTATTGGTATCGCAATTCAACATCGACGCATCCCGGCTGACGACTGCAGGTTTCGGCTCGTCCAAACCGGTCGCACAAAACACTACTCCGGAAGGCAAGGCGCAGAATCGCCGCGTGGAATTTGTGCGCAAGTAAGCGCAAGGCAACAAGCGCACGCGGCAAATCGCCGCTGTGTCGAATTGATTTGTGGGAAAGGAAATGATGCGGATCGCGCGTAGTACATTCTTGCTGTTGCTGTGCCTGCTGCCGGCGCTGCTGCCGGCAGCGGCTGAAGACAAGTTCGGAGTACCGGTTTACGCGGGCGCCAAATACGACGCCGAAACCTCTGCATTTGTGGTGCAGATGGGCGGCCAGGCGGCCTGCTACCAATCTGCCGACGATCTTGCGAAGGTGGTGGCTTTCTACAGCAAACTCCCTGGCATCGTCGTCATCCACACCAGCGCAAAGGGCGCGATGTTCAAGCTCAACGGAGTGAGCATTACCTTGCAAAGTCCGTGGATGAACATGAAAACCGGCGCGCGCAACACTGACACACTGATATCGATTGTGAGGAATTGACGCGCGGCGCGCAGCACTTTTCATGCCGCTGCTTCCTTGCTGAGCGGCGTAGACAGCCGATCTCCGTAGAGCCCGGAGACGCGCAGGATCGACGAAAGAGGGAGCTCAGGGGAGTCTTTGGCGTCGTGGGATTTAGTGCGCGAAATCGCGGTTCTGGGTTGGATACCTGGAGGTCATTCGGCGGCCTTGCTGCGCTCCTGGAGTTCCTGGGCCACGCCGCAGAGGCGCGCCGCGCAATTCGCGGTGTCGTTAGCAAGTAGAAATGTCCGCTTTTGAGAACAAATGAAGTGTCCGGTTTTGTTTAGTTAGTCATCAGCCGTAGTAGAGGCGGTGGTAAAGTGCGAATCCCGCGCATTTTGCGGGATTTGCAAGTTGAAAGGGAAAGTCTGCTTTTGGACTTTTCCTTTCAACGTCTTTTCCACGGCCTTGATTTGTTTTTTGGTCAGCGGCGTCAAGAGTGTTCCTTCCGCGCTGTAGTGTCCGACGCGATGTCCTGCGATCATCAGGGTCAGCGTAGTGTCCAGATGTTGATGGATGATCGCCTTGCATCCAGCCAAGGTGGGGCGCCACTCGGCCCGCTCAATCTGCATGACCAGGTTGTTAAAGCGTATGGTGTTGTCTCGGTTATCCTGCCGCTGCTCGTGCCGAATGCACCGCATTCTGCCACCCTGTACAACGTCATGCTGCCACCTTGGTACAGTTATGCTGTTAGTTAGCACACTGGAATCCTGCCAAGTGAAGTCCGGTGGACTGAGCAGCATCATCTATGCCTAAGGCGTGAGCTGGTGTTATCGAAAAGATAAATACCAAGTAGCCTGGTTTACGCTCGCAACTTCGGTTGCAGGATTAGGTGTATTTCTCCTGTCGTAGTCCCCGCCAAAGAGTAATTCAGCCAATGGTCCCGGAACAATGGTTCATGCTTCTGATTTAAGGATAATACATTGACTATTATGTTATATAATGGTCTTGAAGAGGCAATATATTGGCGTTTTATCTCAGTACGGTGCAAGAGGTACAGACAGGAATTGCCGGGCGGTTCAAGGCCCGGCGTCTTGCCATGAACCTGACACAGAGAGAACTGGCGGCTCGCTCGGGCGTGACATGGAGTTCGCTGAAACGATTTGAGCGCGAAGGATTGATCGCGCTGGATTCGCTTCTGAATCTAGCCTTGGTGCTGGAGTGCCTTGACGATTTCGACAAGCTGGCAGTGGAACACCAGCCAATCCCAGCCGCTCAATCGCTCGACGCCCTGCTGACCACGCCGTCGTTGCGGCGAAGAGCGACGGGAAGTAAAGGACGCTACCATGGCGTATAGCCCGACAGAGTTGTTGACCATCTATCTGGACGCACAAAACCAACGCCGCAAGGTAGGGCGCCTCGCGTTCAAGGATAGGCGGGTCCTTTTCGAGTATGATGCCTCATTCATCGCGTCAGAAATCGAAATTTCACCGATCAAACTTCCCCTCAGGCCTGGCGTGTCCGTCGCGGACACCACGATCTTCGACGGCCTGTTCGGCGTATTCAATGACAGCCTGCCGGACGGATGGGGCCGACTCCTGCTCGACCGCACAGTGGAAAAATATGGTATCCATCGCGGCCTACTGAATCCGCTCGACCGGCTGGNNGCACGGCATGGGCGCTCTCAGTTACGAGCCGGAGCTGAGTCTCGAAAACTCTGATAATGCTCCACTGTCGCTCGACAAACTCGCCGAGGAATCAGCCGCCGTGCTGGCCGGAGAAAACGAAGAGGTATTCGAGGAGCTACTGCGGCTAAATGGCTCCTCTTCGGGTGCCCGGCCCAAGATCGTGGCGCAAGTGAGCGCCGACAAGAAAAAGATCATTCACGGCCAGCAGGAATTGCAACCCGGCTTTGCGCACTGGATGATCAAGTTTCCGTCTTCCCAGGACGCACGAGACGTAGGAGCTATCGAATACGCCTATAGCCTGATGGCAAAGGATGCAGGCGTGGAGATATCTGAAACCCATCTTTTCTGCACGAGAAGGAACAAATATTTCGGGACGAAACGCTTCGACCGGGACGGAGATACTCGCATCCATATGCATAGCCTTGGTGGCCTGATACATGCCGATCATCGCAGTCCTAGCCTCGACTATGATATGGTTCTGCGCGTGACCTTGGCGTTGACCAGGAATATTAAGGATGCGGAAAAGGCCTATGCGTTGGCCTGCTTCAACGTCCTTGCTCATAACCGCGACGATCATGTGAAGAACTTTTCGTTCCTTCTTAACGCGAGAAACGAGTGGATTTTCGCGCCTGCCTACGATCTGGTCTTTTCCTATGGCCCGGGCGGCGAGCAAAGCATGCTTGTCATGGGCGAGGGAAGGAATCCCGGCACATCCCAACTTCAATCATTGGGCAAACAGCACGGGTTAAAAAACGCACCGGAGATTCTGGAGAGGATGAAAAGGTCCGTGGCCAAATGGCCACGCTATGCCGAACTGGCAGACGTTTCGCGAAAATCCACCAAAGAGATCGCAGACAGGATCGCGTTGTAGTGATCATCTATATTATTCTTTCAGTCCCGGACACGGACGAATCGTGAATCGACGAAGTATCGCCAGACGAGGATATTCATAATTGGTAATCACCTCCAATGAAGATGGAGTGGTTCGAACACTTTGCACTCACTTGCGCCGTTGTGGTCTCGATGACAAGTGGCAGCGTTTCGCTGCATTGAATGGCAGCATAACACTGTATCCAGCTACTGAACCCCCGTCAGTCTCCCCTCCACGAATCCGCCAGTAAAACCAACCTTAAGCAGCGGCCGCATGTGCCACACGTGTGCCGCCTTTCCACATTAGTAGGCTGACCCGCACAACTGAGATTTCTTGCGATCAACTATCGTAAGAATTTGGCTCCGGAAGGACCTGTTCGACTGTGCTGTGATCGTTTCAACCACAATCATGGTCGTGTTCTCTTCGCCAGTTACGCGGCGGACGATTGGGGCTCCGGAAGACCTTTCGCCCGTGCTTGTAGCGCGGAAAAGGAAAAGGAGAGGTAGCCCGCGCCTTCCTCGTCAATGAATGTCCTCGTCGGTTTGGCTCGCACAGCCACGCTGACGATCACGACGACCTTCACCAGCGCAACCGCGAAGCTCTCGCGCGCTCCCTTGCAAATGCGCGCCTTGCTTGGCGCGGGAACAGCGCTCGCATCTTGCTTCGTACTTGTTCTGCCGTTGCGGAGGCCGCGATGGATCAGGATGGTTTGGCTGCCGATCGTTCTGGCCGCATTTTTCCTGGTGAGTTGCGGCGGCAGCGGGAGCAGTAGTGGGGGCGGCGGAGGAGGGGGATCGACTCGATCGGCGGTAGAAAACACGCCCCCGGGCACGTACACCATAGTGATTACCGGCACGGCCAACGGTATTACCCACAATGCTGTGGTTTACGTGGTCGTACACTAACTCCAGCTTGAGATCTGAGACGATTAGTAATCCACCCGAAGATGGTCGAAATAGCTTGCCGCATCGAGGCTCATCTGAGTGCCTCGATTTGCCCTGTGACTGCGGAAGTGACGATTTAGATCAATCTGATTTTTCGTGCCACGCGCACAAAGACTCGGCCCGAGAGGCGTGAGGCCGATTCGAGGTGATAGCCGCGGGGCCAGCGATAAGCCATCGTCAAGGTGCCGGTGCTTCAGAGTCACCCTAATTTGACAAAAGTCGCCGCTATGTAATGAGTTCAAAGAACGAGGGGCACTTCTCGGTGCCCCTCGTTTGCAGATTCAGAATGTCATGAAGTAAAGCCGGATTGATTAGGAGTGGCGGAACGAGCCGAGTTGCCCGGCCTTGAAGAAGAATCCGCCGGCCAGCGTGAGCGCACTCAGGATGAGCATCGACAGACCGCTGTATTCCGGGACGTATGTCGGCGCGAAATCTCCAGTGCTACTGCCGTTGCCGCTGTCCTGTTGGATCAACTTGTTGCCGTCCACTGCCCAGAATGAGTCATGGGTACCTGCGCCGTTGCTCCAAATGTTGATGAACTCGGTACCGGCGGCATTCGCAAAGAGCAGACCGTAAACGTCCAGATATGTGCCCGGCGCCGTCGCTTTGGGAAAGAAGAGATCATCGTATTCGAAGGTATATGTACCGCCAAGGTACGGGAAATAGCCTGCGGAGCCTAAAAGTTGGAGTCCGCCTCCGGGGTTTGGCACCAGGGAAAACGTGGCATCGTCCCAGTTAAGGCCGCCGGCGGTTGCGTAGTTGCCGCTGGGCGAGGGCGCACCGCCGATTGTGAGCCAACCCGAAGCGTTAACGCCTGAGTCTGCGTAGGTAAAATCATAGTTCTGAGCCGACGCCACCGGAGAGNNGCCTGATCGAAAATCCAGTTCCCGCCTTCGTTAGTTCGATGCTCGCGCGACGCCTGAAGTTGTCAAGCCTGATAGTTCTTGCGATCTGTTACATGGAGTCGCAACATCCCCATGGCGTTCCAAGGGGGAGGCGGCGTTGCGCAAAAAAGGCTTTGGGAAAGATGGACCACCCAGCGAATTGTCGCATGGCCTCGTAAGCGGGCACTGTCGGTAAGAGGTGGCCGTGACACAAAACCACAGGGCACGATATCGTGCCCTTCGCTCACAGAAGCTGGAATTTCAGGAGAGCAAGATCAGGCTGGCCAGGACTTCTAGATTAGGCCTGCCTTCCTTCCTTTGTAAAAGAAACTACCGGCAAGAAGGAGGACGCTGAGAACGAGCATGTTGCTGGAACTTCCTTCCGGGACGGCTGAAACCGTTACACTGCTAGCCGGCAGATTCTGAAAGTACATGTAGGGATCGTTGGGTAGCAACGAGCCCTTAGTATTGTTGTCATACACTTCGTAAGAGCCGTCAGGGTTGCCCCACAGGAAGGCGATGTATTCGTCGGTCGGGCCCCCAGCAGGGCTTATGTAAACTGCCACCGCATTGGCGTAATCAAAAACTGTGCCTGGAGCACCAGGTGCATTCGAGTTGGGGTAGAACTGATTGTCATAGGAGTAAACATCGCCATTCGATATCTCTATAAAGCTGGGGCTACCCAAGGTATCTTGCCCCGATGCAAGCGGGACAAGGCTCATCGAACCTACTACGCCGGTGCTTGGGTCCGAAAAGTTGCCACTAAATGAGGTAACAGTGTTGGAATCATACGGGAGATTGGCTAGATTCTGACTGGGACTTGTCGTAAAAATACCCGTAATCGTGATGTCATTGCCTGCGCTGCTGAAGTCAAAATTGTAGCTCTGGGCAGTCAACATCTCCGGAGCGATCACAAGAGCTATTGCAATTGCGAGTGAAACCAAGGATAACTTCTTCATTGTTCTTTTCTCCCGGATCGGCCCTTGCGGTTTTCCCAATTGAGGCTGCTTCTCTACCGAGGTTTTAGGCCCCTACTAAAATGTGACAAATACTTCGGCTCCACCAATCTTAGCGCGCCGCCCAAAGCTATCAAGCCTGATAATTCTTGCCACTAGTTGCAAAGAATGACACTCCCAAGCCTGGGAACGGTAATGGCACGTTCACGTTCGACTTGCACCGTTTTCGCTGCAATCTATACTCGATGCCGTGTGCAACGTTGTCAAGGATGATAATGTTTGCAACCATGTCGCAAATATTTGCAACATAGCTTGTTCTTGGTTCACGCTTGCCATCAGCTTTTTCCGTACATAATGCGAAATATGAGGCTGAAACACCGATCGAGCCGGACGGATCTCCCGAGAGGAGACGTATCGCGCCCGATCAGCTTTCAAGAAGGAAGAGGCCACTGCGTTTCCAGATTCACTGAACTATTCGTCTCCATAACGGGCGAAACTCTTCGCATTCTATGTGTGTATCAATACATGTCCGAGGGATCTCGGCGGCGGGGCGTATACAACTCGCCAATCTGAAGTGGCGGGGGCGGGGTGGGCGAGAGCCGGAGGCAGCGACAAGCTCTCGCCATTGCGCAGTGTTGCAGAACCCTTCAACTTACCTGGGCCGCGTCAAGCAAGTAGGACTGAACGAAAGGGGCACGTTACCGTGCCCCTCGGTTGCAGAATGGGAATGTCCAGAAGTGAAAAGCTAGTTTGACTAGGTAGCCAGGAGCGAGCCGGACTGTCTGGCCTTGAAGAAGAAACCGCCTGCCAGAGTGAGCGCACTCAGGATGAGCATCGACAGAGCGCCGTATTCTGGAACTTGTGTGAGGGCGAAAGTGCCTGCGTCAGACGTAGGCCTATACACGCCAGACGTCCATACCCAAAAATTGTATGGTCCCGGCCCACTCGACCCTCCCCAATTGGAGCCATCGAACGCCCCTGCCCAGATGTTGATATCTTCCGTATTGGTAGCATTCGCGAAGTCCAAGCCACCGGTGGTAGAAAGAAGTCCGTTGGGGCCAGCGGAAGGATAAACCTGATTGTCGAATTGGATCGCACCTGACGGAGACGTAATATAGGCTGGTGGGGTCGCAGATCCAGGAAGCAATGCGTAAGTCACGCTATCGTAGGTTATCGTTCCACTGATAGCGGTAGTCCCACTGACATCGAGCACGCCGAAGGCGCTGATGCCGGCAGATGCGTCTGTGTAAGTGAAATCGTAGTTCTGAGCTAACGCCACCGGAGAGATCGCAAGAGCCGTTACCAACGCGAATAGAGCAAGAATGACTTTTTTCATTTTCCTCCCTCATCGGATTGGTGCTCTCAGGCCACTTATCAATCTCTGCTACGCACAACGCCTGATCGATAATCCAATCCCAGCTTTCTTTGTCTAAATCCTACCGCGATGCCCAAAGCTGTCAAGGCTGATAATTCTTGCAACTAGTTGCAAACAATTACACTCCCAAGCCTTGGGATGGCAAGAACGCATTAACGCCCAAGTCAGATGGTTCACACCACACCTTATGCTCGATGCCGAGTGCAATGTTGTCAAGGGTGATAATTATTGCAACCATGTTGCAAACATTTGCAACATGTCCTATGGGTCAGATACATGTCTCGGCGGCCTCCTCTGATTCACCGGATTACAGCCTGCGGAAAAGTGAAGGGCACATTGCCGTGCCCCTCATTTTCAGATCCAGAATGTCAAGAAGTGATGCCGGATGGACTACGCGGCCAGGACCCGGCCGGACTGCCTGGCCTTCCGGAAGATTACGCCGGCGAGGACGAATCCGGAGAGGAAGAACATGGGCAGAGAGGATGACTCGGGTGCGGACACCGGGGGACTGACGTCCAGGGAATTGATTGTCGGGGACTCCGAGCAAGGTCCGCTGCAGCCGCCATCCATGCCATACCAATGCCGATGCGCAAACCGGCAATGGATATGCGGGTGTGGACAAACCTCCGTTCGAGCAGAGTTCTACTTCCGCTTTTCCCGGCAGAGACTTTGCTCTGCCGGCGCGGTTGGCAGACAGGGACCCATCCGGCGGGCGGCTCGCCGGATGGGTCCCTGCCATTGCGGACGGACTCTTAGTTGGCCAGTGAGCTTGTCGATCCCCACCGGCGGCCGAGGACCAAAGCGGCGA
>PLOG01000018.1 GCA_003142935.1 Acidobacteriaceae bacterium | reverse complement strand
ACGACTTTCCGGGCTGGGCGGTGATGGAGTGGGAGTGCTGCCTGAAGCATCCGGAAGCGGGAGCGGCGGAGGGCGCGCCGTTTATTCGCGAGCATATTATTCGCGTTACGGATCGGGCCTTCGATGACTTTGCGGGGGGCAGCGCGGATACAAGAACCAATCGCAAGATTTTGGGGATTTAGGGTTTTCGGCCTGGGTTATCGCGGCTGGCGAGATGGCATTAGTCTAAGTCAGTAACTTCTTCGACCGGTGAAGCGATCTTTCCGGGAGCGACGATTCCGTACTTAAGATCCAGAAACTCTTGTAACTCGCCGGGTAACATCGCTGCTAACTCCTGCCAGGTTAGAACCTTCAGGCGGACACGCATTTCGGCGTTCTTGACGGCGGCCATGACTCGAAACCA
Organism: Acidobacteriaceae bacterium; assembly: GCA_003142935.1. Classification (GTDB taxonomy): domain Bacteria; phylum Acidobacteriota; class Terriglobia; order Terriglobales; family Acidobacteriaceae; genus Telmatobacter. Next base: position 14,285 of record PLOG01000018.1, on the reverse strand, counting down.
TTCCTCACGCAAGTCGGGTCTGCGTTGGTCGTGGAGTACGCAGAAACTGCAGTTTGCGGCAAATGCGGCCAGCACGTTGCGGATAAGTTGATAACTCACGTAGCCGGAGACGCGAGCTCGATTGGAGTTGTGTGCCTCGGCGGCGAGGGCAGACGGAGACAGGGCTTGCAATTCGATTTGAGTTACCGCGGGGATAGCCGCATCGATGTCGCTTTCGAACTCCTGCGAATAGGCTTCAGGGAATTCGACGGGCTCTTTGCGCCGGGCTGAGAATAACTCAACGCGCGGCAGGAGTTCGCGGTCGAAGACCGCATCGAAGTCACGGTAAGCTTCTACGATGGATGCCTCGCGGGTTTGGAAGTCGCCCTCCGTCAGTTTGGCTTCAATGAGGAGCGATGCCAGCTTGAGATCGACTTCGGTGCGGTCGAAACGGCCGGAGATCAAGGGAACACGCGCCTTCCAGCCGAAGATGGGCGAGGGATCGCCTTCGATGCCCAAGGCATTTTGAATTGTGGGCGACTCGGCTACTCCCGGCGTGCAGAAAATATTCATCAACAGGGCATCGGAGCTCATGGACGAGTCAAGTTCGCGCCAGCGGCGGGAGGGATCCAATGCAGGTTTTGGCAGTGAGCGCGCGGCTTGTGCGTGAACCTTGTCGAAGCGGCGCAGCCACTCCGGACGGGCAACGATGGCGGCGTAAGCCGGATTGAAGAAGTTTCCGTGCCGGCCATTGTGCGGCGCATACACGATTACCGGCGGGTTGCCGTAACTCTCGACATGCGCATGGCCGCGGGCAAAACGGCGATTGCGTAAACCAAGCTCCAGCCTGAGTTGGCTTGCGTACCAGGTTGCTTCCCCGGTCATGCTCACGTGAATACCGGCATGTCCGCCACTCCAGCGGTTCCAAACACGCGGCGGTAACGGGCGACCTGGTCCGGGTCGCCCAAGGCTTTTGAGTAGTTATCCGAGAGCTTGACCGCAGGTCTGCCGTCAACCTCAGTTAGTTTGCAAACGAGGCTTACGGGGTCGAAACCATCGTCGTCGCGAGGATTGCAGCCGCGAAAATCGTTGGTCAGATAGGTTCCCCAGCCGGCGCTGAAACGGATGCGGCCATCGGGAACCCATTTTTTCTCATCAAGGAAGTCAGTGGCGCGCTGAAAGCTTCCCGGCGAGGCTCCGTTGCGGAGCGTGCCTCCAAAGTAAGCGTGGAGCGCGAGAATCTGTTCGACATCGAGCGCGTCGGAAGCGATGAGGCGCTTGTGGCGCGGGTTGCGGCCACGGCGCTCAAGCCAGGCGATATATTCATCACCGGCGAGCCAGGGATCTTTGCTGTCGATGCGCTGGCCGGTCCAATCCGCAACCCAATCGGGCGCGTTATCCAGAAATTGCGTGGTGCCGAAGGTGTCGGGAAGCAGAATGAGCAACTCGCCCTGGTAACTCTTTTGCCATAACTCAAGAAAGCGGTATTGCGCGGTCTTCAATTCTTCGTCGTCGTTGGCGAGCGCGGCCATGGCCATGGGCAGCTCGTGGGCATTGGTGCCGATGGCTTCCATATCGTGCTTGTAGGCAAGGTAAGTATTCGAGCTGCCTGAGAATCCAGCGCCGAGGGTGTCGCTCATGGCTGTTACCACATATTCGTGCCAGAGGAAGCTATGGCGGCGGCGGGTTCCAAAGTCGCTGATGTTGAGTTTGGGAACTCCGCGCAGGCGCTCCATTTTTTCCCATAGGCGGGTCTTGGCGCGCGCGTAGAGAATATCCAGTTCCAGTTCGCTGAGCCGTTTTAGACTGGCGCGGGTCTTCAGCTCGTCGATGATGGAGAGCGCGTAAATCTCCCACATGGTTGTTTCGGTCCAGAGGCCGCTGAAGCTGAGCACGATTTGTCCGTCCTGCTCGGAGAGGTCGAAGTCCGAGAGCCTGAAATCGCGCTCGAGCCACTCCAGAAATGCAGGCTCGAAGATGCCGCGGCGCCCGTAGAAGGTGTTGCCGGCGAGCCAGATCAACTCCGACTTGTGAAAGCGCAGCTTCCTGGTGGCTTCGAGTTGCTCGCGCAATTCGTGCGGATTAACGACGTCGCCAAGGCGGACAGAGGTAGTGCGGTTGAGGAGCGTGAACGTCGCGTGGGTGGAGGGGAAGTTCTTCCAGATAAACTGGAGCATCAGCAGTTTGTAGAAGTCGGTGTCGAGCAGAGAGCGGGTAATGGGGTCCAGCTCCCAATTGTGATCGTGCGCGCGCCTGGCAAGATTGATAATCACGTTGACCCCACTCTATCGGATGGCCCGGCATGGTTGGAAGCCGGACGATGCCGAGAGGGGATTGCCGCGGGCCGAACGGCATAAAGGGGCGATGGAAATGCAGCCTGCTGCGTTCAGCGGTGTGGAGTATACTTGCTCGCGATCGAGAAAAGGGAGTTATCGATGAAAGAGTGGAATCACTTGGATGAATTTGGCTTGGACCTGAGCGTGGGATTCGTCGGGGGGTTGGCATGAGTAGCCTGAGCGAGTGGCTGGGCGGAGGCTTGATGATTTCCGATGGTGCGTGGGGAACCCAGTTGCAGGCGCGAGGGTTGCAGGCTGGAACGACGCCGGATACCTGGAACCTGACCCACGCCGATGAAGTGGAATCGGTGGCGCGGGCGTATGCGGAGGCAGGGAGCCAGGTGATCCTGACGAATACGTTTCGCGCCAACGCGGTGGCGATGCAGGAGTGCTCCGAGGCTGAACTGGACGCGATCAACCGGGCGGGGGTCGCGCTTTCGAAGAGAGGCGCAGGGACCGAGGTGCTGGTGTTTGCTTCGATCGGGCCGACCGGGAAGATTCTGATGTCGGGCGAGGTGGGGGGCGAACAGGTTTTGAGAGCCTTTGCGGCGCAGGCCCAGTCGCTGGCCGCGGCGGGCGCGGATGCATTGCTGATCGAGACGATGAGCGAGATCGAAGAGGCGTGCCTGGCGGTTGAAGCGGCGCGGCGCACGGGGTTGCCAGTGATAGCTTCGTTCGCATTCGACTCTGGCAAGAACAAGGACCGGACCATGATGGGCGCCTCGCCAGAGGCCGTGGGCGCGGCAATGGAGGAGGCTGGAGCGGACGCGGTGGGCGCGAATTGCGGCGTGGGGGTGGAGCTTGCCGTGCCGATTTGCAGGCGATTGCACGATGCTTGCGCATTGCCTATCTGGATGAAGCCGAATGCGGGATTGCCGACGATTGAAGGCACGGCTATCCGTTACGCTACGTCGGCGGAGTACTTCGCTTCGCATTTCGCGGCACTCGCGGATGCGGGGGCGTCGTTTGTGGGCAGCTGCTGCGGCTCGACGCCGGAGTTTATCCGGGCGTTGGTGGCGGCGCGTGCTGCTCGATCCTGATCGAGCTTTCCTGCAAGGAACTCCGCCACTCGGATCACTGGTCCGAGTGGCGGAGTTGTGTTGCGATCTCTATCTGAATGGCTAGCCCCGCTCTAGTAACTCAGCTCCAGGACATTGATGGAGTAGGGAGCAAACGTTTGCTTGAATTTCGGTCCGGCGACGGCAATGCTGCTTTCTACAGGAGCCAATGCATTGGGATTGGCGATGCTGTTGGTGGCATTGGGCGTTTTGCCGCTGAGCGTTACGAGTTTTGCCGGAGATGAAATTTTGCCGGCGCCTTGGATATCGATGGAAAGCGGTTGCGCATCCGAGGTTCCGTTGACCACCTTGATGAAGAGCTTGCGCTGTTTTTCGTCGCGGGTAACGGACTCATAGACTCGCGTGGCGGCGTTGGCCAGAGTGCTCGATACAACCTCAGTGCCGAGGTGGCCTGAGAACATGACCTGCACCCAGTAACTCGGGGAGCCGTAACTGGAAAGGGCGTTGTAACCGATCAGATCCGATGGCCACTGCATGCCACCCGGATTCACATTCACAAAAAGCGGCGCATAGCTTTCCATGACGATCACATCGCTGTTGCGTTCCAGGCCCGTGAGCCAGGCCGCATCGGCGAGGGCTGCTTGAAGATTTGGGGTTGGATCGCCCTCGCGCGTGGCCCACTCGCCAACAAATATCTTTGGTCCGCCGCGATCCTGGGTGTCGTAGTGATTGGCCATGGAGAACGATTTCTCGGCAGTCATATAGAAGTGCTCGTCGAGGACGTCCGGCGTCATGCTTTTGATGGGGGTGGTGGCGATGATCTGCAGATTGGAATACCTGGGCTTGATGGCTTTGTAGAACTGCGCGTAGCGTCCGTCATAGGAGCCGGAGCGGTCAAACTCATCTTCGTTGCCAACCTCGATGTAGTGGAGCGGGAAGGGGGCGGGATGGCCGTCTTTGGCGCGCTCTGCGCCCCACCTGGTCTCAGTGCTTCCAGTCACGTACTCGATTTCATCGAGCGCGTCCTGGACGTAGGGCTCCAGTGCCGGACCGGGGTCCACATGCTGCTGCGCCAACGAGTAGCCGGCATAGACAGCGAGCACGGGTTCCATGTTCAAGTCTTCGCACCACTGGAGATACTCGAGAAGGCCCATGCCGTCAGAAGAACGATAGCGCCAGGGGCTCATGTGGGTTGGCCGGTCGAGCCAGGGGCCAATGGTCTTCTTCCAGTCGAAGCGGTCGGGAATATGTTCGCCTTCGAGGTAGTTTCCGCCCGGCAGGCGAAGGAATTTCGGATGCATGGCGGCCAGCTTTTCCATGATGTCGATGCGGTTGCCGTCCTTCCGTCCGCGATAAGTGGGCGGGAACAGCGAGACCAGATCGAACCACACTGTTGCCGGCCGCGGAATGGTCAGAATCAGGTGATTGTTGCTGGTGACGGGCACTGCCGCGGTTTTGAGCGTGTAGGTATATTGCTTCCAGCCGGCTGTCAATCCGGTGACGGTTGCCTCGGCAGCAGCGACGCCGGTTTGATCGTTGACCAGGCCGATGGTCACTGGAACGCCGGCAGTGTCTGTCTTGGCGTAGAACGATCCGCTGTAGGTGGTGTTCGGGCGCACCGGGATTCCCCAATAGCCATCGTTTTCTACGCCGGCGGGCACAGCTTTGGTGGCCGACGTTACGCTGACTTTGAGGCTACGAGGAATTGCGGCGCTTGGTCCAGTGGACAGATCGACCGAGACAGCGGCAATGGAGTTTCCGCGTGTTACCGACGGCCAGTGCGAAAGGCCATCCCAACTGCTGTCGACGACGCGATCGTGGACCAGCTCCGCGTAGATGCCGCCATCGTAGGAGTAGTTGATCTCCTCGGTCATGAGTCCGTACAGAGTGGGGCTGACCTTGGCGGTGGGGTGATCCACGTGAATGGCGAGAGAAGGCGCCTGGGCTGCGACGCCGAGCGGCAACAGGAGGGCGGCAAGAACTGCGACTACCGACGTTGGGGTTTTCATAGCGACGCCATGGTAATGCGCCGCACGAGTGTTTGACAATGTGGAAAACGTTTTCTCGGCAGGCGGCTTCAGGGGCCTGAAGAAGAAGACAAATTGCAAGGGCAATATTGTCTCAGGCGCTAAAGCGGGTGCTTTTCCCGACCCAACGGTGAATCGAACAGTCCTCCCAATTTGTCACGGCGTACTCTCCATCTGGCTGGTTGGCCAGAATTCTGTGGTCGGCGATGGCATCGGCGCGCGAGCGCCTGACCTCACCGGCAAAGAGCCTGATGAGGCCGGGCTCCCGTTCCAGTTCACGCTGCTGCTCGTTGTTCACATAAAGAATGTCGATTTGCCCCTCGCGCCCGGCAAGGCTCCGGGCCCAGGCGGTGAGAATTCGCCGCAGCACGGGCGCGCCAAAAGGATTGAAGAGAAAAACGACGCACGGCCCTGGCGGCAACTGGAACTCCGCAGCGTCCCGGCAGATCATGTGTATGGGGGAACGGGCGCGACCGGCAGCGCGCCAGAGGGCCATGTTTCTTCGTCCGATGCGGGCCAGGGTGGGGTTCAGTTCCACTCCCAGGACGGCGCGGAAAGGGAACTCCGCGGCCAGCAAGAGCGCCCGGCCCATTCCGGCGCCCAGGTCGACAAACGTGAATTGGTCGATTGGGGCCGCGGGCTTCGATCTGCGCCAACGCACAATCATCTCTCGAAAGACGGAGGGGGCAACGCCGAAGTAAGCCGTATTGTGCCGGTCGGCGCGGCGCCCGCATTTGAGGTTGCGGCCAGCAATCAGGCCGCTGGTGCGCACCCCGAACTCGAGGTCGAAGGGATGGCGCATAAAGCCATCTTTTACGGCCAGGCCAGGTAATAGACGCGGCGTCTTCTTTGCGCTGCCGGTTTTGCCGCCACCTTTCGTGCTCACGGTTTGAACATTAGCACAAGCCGCGGTGGGTTTTGTTTTCAGGCGGCGCGTTTTTTTATTGGCGTTCGGCGAGGAAGGCGTCGACCTCGGCGCGGGAGGGCATGGAGGCTTGCGCGCCGCGGCGGGTGACGGAGATGGCAGCGGCTGCGGAGGCGTAGCGGGCTGCGGCCCAGGGGTCGTTGCCTTCTAAAAGAGCCACGGCAAATGCGCCGTTGAAACAGTCGCCGGCGGCCACTGTATCGACGGCCTGGACGGGGAATGGCTTTATCCATGCGGCCTTGCCTTGGACGGCTACGTAAGAGCCTTCTGCGCCGCGCTTGAGAACGACACCTTTGAGGCCTTTATCCAATAACTGCTGCGCGGCTTGCTCGGGTGCTGGAGAGTTGCCGAGATAGAAAGCGGCTTCGGTTTCGTTGGGGGTGAACCAGGTCGTCTGGTGGAAGACGGCATCGGGAAGCGGGGCGGCGGGAGCGGGGTCGAGGATGACGGGGACGCCGGCTTGGGCGCACAGTGCCAGGGTGTGAGCGACGGTTTCAAGGGGCAGCTCCAACTGGCAGAGGACCATGCCGGCGGAACGGATGAGAGGGGCATGAAGGTCGATGGCGGCGCAGTCCATTTCTCCATTGGCGCCGGGGACGACGACGATGGAGTTTTCGCCGTTATCGGCAATCAGGATGGAGGCTACACCGGAGGGGCCGGCGAAGCGGGCGACGGCCGCGGTATCGACGCCTGCCTGGGCGAGGTTGTCGAGGAGGGCCTGACCGAATGTGTCGAAACTGCCCCCGCGAGGCGCGCCAACCGCGCCGACCATCTTGACGGGATAGCCGAGGCGGGCGGCGGCGACGGCCTGGTTGGCGCCTTTGCCGCCGGGGGTGATGTCGAAGCCTGAGCCGATGACGGATTGGCCGGGGACGGGGATCTGGCGGGTGTGCGCGACCAGGTCCATGTTGATGCTGCCGACGACGACGATGGGTTTGCGGGGTTCGGTCATGGTTTAATCCTCAAGGTTCCTGCGTGTTTTCAAAATCGTCGGCTTAACTTCGATCTATGGAGATTCCGCAGGGCTAAAGCCCACGTTCATTTTGCGACATTTGCGGCACGACTAAAGTCGTGCCCTGACACTTGATTCGGCTCCGCGTGAGTTTTCAGCATCCCTGGGAAGTTGCCTAACGCCAGGTCGCATTTTGAAGCACGTTCTAGTGAAGGGGCGCCAGGGCGATGGCGCCGAGGCCCAAAAGGAAAAAGACGAACATGAAGAACAGGAGGATTTTGGCGGAACGCGGGGCGCCGGCGAATTCGCGCCAGACGAAGACGCCCCAGCAGGCGGAGATCATGGTGGCTCCCTGGCCGATGGAGTAGGAAACCGCGGGGCCAATGGGTTTGGCGAGATGCGCGACCGAAGCGACAAAGTTGGCAACGCCGCCGATGCACCAGACGGCTCCGCCGAGCACGCCGGCGAGGTGCCAGCCGAGCGGAGCGCGCCAGTAGCCGGAGCCATCGACGGGCGGTTTGCCATCGAGAGGCTTGGCCATGAGCAGCAGATTGGCGGGAATGGTAGAGAGCAGGACGCCGATGGCAAAGTAGAAGGCGATGGCATAGGGTCCGGTACCGGGGTGGGCAGCGTTCCCCAGGCCGTGGGTGGCGATGGGATACCAGCCACCCATGAGGACTCCGGCGACGAGGCTGAGGACGATGCCGCGCGTGGAGGCGGCTTTACGCCCCACGGACGAAGACCTGTCCTTGGGGGCCCCGGCTTCGCGTTTGCGATAGGCGGCGGCGTCGAGCACGATGGCGACGACGACCATGGCCACTCCGCCGAAAAGGAGAACGGGATTGGCGGCGGGGCTGAAGAGATAGCTGGAAACCGCGCCCACCACGAGCGCGAGACCGATACCAACCGGAAAGGCTACGGCGAGCCCGGCCACGTCAATGGCGGCGACGAGGAGCAGGTTTGCAATGTTGAAGACGACTCCTCCGCCGATCGCGAAGAGGATGGAGCCAAGCGGGGCGTTCATCAGATCCGGGAGGAATGCGGGGCCGGAGTGGCCGAGGTTTCCAGCGGTGAGGCCCCAGACGATAGTGGCAGCGGCGAGGCCGAGGGAGTAGTCCCAGTAGAAGAGCTGGAAGCGGAAACCGGGGCAGAGCTTGAGGGCGTTGGCCCAGGAACCCCAGCACACCATGCTGAGGATCATGAGGAAAAGTGCGGCCTGATAGGTTGCTGGGAGAATCATGGCGTTGCCCCCGGGTCACTCAACTGTATGCAAAGAAGGAACCATAAAGCCTGAGGCCAGGGGGGCGCAAATGGGCAAAACCCAGGTCTGAGAAGCGAGACGCCCGGCAGGTTCATGGGCGCCCGGCCGTTGGTGGTCCATGTAGCTCAGACTTGGATGGGCGGGGCGGCTAAGGTGAGGAGCGTAGGGGTGCTCGACGATGCCCTTCAAACACGAGGAGATCTAATGAATGGATTCAAGTTTGTGGTGATGTCGGCTGTTGCAGGATGCCTGATGCTGGCTCCCGCTCCCAAGGCCGTGGCCCAGGTTGGTATCGAGATTGGCGTTGCGCCGGAATGTCCCTATGGCTACTACGATGCCGCGCCTTATGGCTGCGCTCCTTATGGCTATTACGGTTCGGAGTGGTTCAGGGGCGGTGTGTTTATTGGCGCCGGGCCGTGGTTTCATGGCGACGATAACTTTCATGGGCGCGTGAACAACCGCTATCATCCCGAGCACGGTTATCACGGCGCAATGCCGGCGCGCGGCGAGAAAGCCGAGCCGTCAAGGCGCCTGGATAAGGTCTCGCACTTCAAGGGGAACGAATCGCGCGATGGACGCGGACACATAAACAACCACGGACGGTAAGTTGTTCTCTCGTTAGCATGTCGATGCTGCATCGACATGCTAACGAGAAATGATTAACTCATAGCGGGAAAACGGCCTCGGCGACTGGTTAGGCCGGTGCCGGGCCTCGCAAGCTTGAGACTTACTGCTTTGCGGCTTTGACGGCCTCGGTGATTGCGGGCACCACTTCCATGAGGTCGCCGACGATGCCGTAGTCCGCGACTTCAAAGATGGGGGCTCCGGGGTCCTTGTTGATGGCGACGATGCACTGCGAGGCCTTCATGCCGACGACGTGCTGGATGGCTCCGGAGATGCCGGCGGCGATGTAGAGTTTGGGCGCGATGGTTTGGCCGGAGCTGCCGACCTGGCGGTCCATGGGTAGCCAACCGTTGTCGCAGATGGGGCGGGAGGCGGCCAACTCCGCGCCGAGAGCGTCGGCTAGGTTTTGGACGAGCGCGATATTTTCCTGGTTCTTGATGCCGCGGCCGACACTGACGATCATTTGCGCCGAGGAGAGATCGACGGCCTGGGCGGCGGCGCGGAAGGGCTCGCTGGGACGGGTGCGGATGGCGTCTGATGCGATCTCGGGGACGAAGGGATAAATGGTTGTTGTTCCTGCCGTGGGCGGGTCCGGTCGAAAGGCTCCTGCCTGGATGGATATGAAGCAAGGGCCATCGCCCCGATGGCGGTAGCGCGCGTTCACTTTTCCCTGAAAGAGCTGGCGTGTGAACGATGGACCGGCCTCAATGGCCGCAACATCGCCGATGAGTACTTGATCGAACCTTGCCGCGAGGCGCGGAACAAAGTCGCGCACCTGGTACGAATGCGGAAAGAGGATGTAAGCGGGGTTGAGCTTGCGGATCAGCTGCTCAAAGGCGAGCACATACCCGTCGGAAGTGTAGGTGTTGAGAAGGGGATGCTCGACAGCATAGGCCGTGGCTGCCGGTGTCCCCGAGGTCTCAGCCAGAATCGGGGTGTTCTTGTCGCCGACAACGGCTGTTTCCATTGAAAGGCCGGTGAGGGCTGCAAGCACATGACCGGCTGCCAATGCCTCCTGCGAAAAACGATTACGACCGAACCCGCGTTCTTCCTGAACTACAAGGATGCCGCTCATAGGACGTGTGCCTCCGTGCGGAGTTTTTCTACCAGCGCTGCCGCGGTTTCTTTGGGCGTGCCGGCGAGCATTTGCGTGGATCTTTGTTTCCTGGGCAGGGCGAGTTGTTCGAGGACGACAACGGGTGCGGTCGCGGAGGCGAGATCGGCTGCGGCGAGCTGCTTTACTTCTTTCATTTTGGCGCGCTTGATGCCCATGAGGGTTGCGTAGCGGAGCTTTGCGCCGCCGGACTGGATGGTGAGGACGGCGGGAGTGGGGAGTTGGATGGTTTGGAACCAGCCTTCTTCAAGCTCGCGTTTGACTTCGATACCAGTATCTGTTTTTTCGACGTGAAGGATGAGCGTGGCGTGCGGCAGGCCGAGAAGTTCGGCAACGATGACGCCGGTTTGGCCGAGGCCTAGATCCTCCGATTGCAGGCCGGTGAGGAGCAGGTCGGGGCTCTCCTGCTTTGCGGCTTCGGCGAGAAGGCGGGCTACGCCGAGGGCGTCGCGGGAGGCGAGATCGTCGCAGACGATGTGAATGGCGCGGTCGGCGCCCTTGGCGAGGGCTTCGCGGATGGTGGTTCCGACGCTCTCGGGGCCGGCGCTTAGAACAATAACTTCGCCGCCGTGCTTCTCCTTGAGCTGCAGGGCTTCTTCCAGGGCGTAGGCGTCGGGTTCGTTCATTGCGTACTGAAGATCGGATTCTTCAATCCACTTGCCGGCGGCGTCGATGCGGATCGGGGCGTCGCGGTCGGGAACTTGTTTGATGGCTACGATGATTTTCATGATGAATGGACTTTCATATCACGGTGATTCTACATCGACTCCCTTGAGGCCGGTTTCCGATTTAAGTGCGGCAAGTTGGCCCCGCTTTGCGGGTTTAGCGAGTTTGCGAGTTGGCGGGTGGAATCGAGCGCGCGACTAATTGGGCGATGTCGAGCAAGTGCGGCGCGGGTTCGCCGGTGGAGGCCAGGGCGTCGCGGAACATGGAGTTGCAGAAGGGGCAGGCGGTGGCGATGGTTTGCGCGCCTGTGGCGACGAGTTCTGCGGCGCGATGGTGGCTGACGCGCTCGCCGGTTTCTTCGCCAAGGAAGGTGAGGCCGCCGCCGGCTCCGCAGCAGAAGCTGCGTTCACGATTGCGGGGGGCTTCGACCAGTTCGCCGGCCAGGGCGGCTACGGTGCGGGGTTCTTCGTAAACGTTGCGATAGCGGCCCAGATAGCAGGGGTCGTGGAAGACGATCTTCTCATTCCCAGGTCCCAAAAGCGGGACCTGGGGCACCCGTGAGGGACTGACGTCAGGGGCTAAAGCCCCGGGAGAGTTGGGGAGGATTGGATGTACGGGCTGAAGCCCNNCATTCTGAAGCCCGTACCCTTCAGCTGGTTGTGAGGGCAGTTTGTCGGCGAAGCGGGCGAGGAATTCGCTGTGATGTTCGATCTCGGGTGGGACGCCGTACTCTTTCCAGTCTTCCTGGATGGTGCGGACGCAGTGGGGGCAGATGGTGACTATCTTTTTGACTTTGTTTTGGGCGAGGACTTCGAGGTTGGCTTCGGCGAGTTGCTGAAAGAGGAGGTCGTTGCCGAGACGGCGGACGGGGTCGCCGGTGCATTTCTCCTTGCGGAGAACGCCGTAGCTCGAGCCAAGGTAGTTCATGATGCGGGCGAAGTCGGCGACAATTTCGCGGCCTTTTGGGTCGTAGCCACCCATGCAGCCTAGCCACAGACAATACTCCTGCGTGCCGTCGAAGATGGGGAGTTGCTGCTTCTCAATGAACTTGTCTCGCTCGGCGGGGTTGAGGCCGAGTGAGTTCGAGCCGCGCTCGAGATTGAGGAAGAGCTTTGCGCCGTAGTTGTCGTCCCATGCGCCGGTGTTGACCGCGCCGCGGCGGAGGCCGACGAGAATCGGAAGGTGCTCGATGCCGACCGGGCATTGGAACTCGCACGCGCCGCAGGTCGTGCACTGGAAGACGGCTTGCTGGGAGTTGTATTTGCCGAGCAGGGGCTGGTCGCAGGCGGGGCCGAGGTCGTTGAGGTAGGCGCGGACGCCGAGGATGATTTCTTTGGGGTTGAGGAGCTTGCCTGTGTTGGCGGCAGGGCAGTGCTCGGTGCAGCGGCCGCACTCTACGCAGGAGTAGGCCTGGAGGCTGACGATTTGCGTGAGATCGGCGCCGGCGATCAGGCCGAAGTCTTCGTCGCCATTGAGGGGCGGGATTTGACTGAAGCTGCCGCGGGAAAGAAAGACGGTGAAGGGGCTGAGCAGCAGATGCAGGTGCTTGGTGTGGGGGATGATGGGCAAAAAGATGAGCAACGACAGAGTGTGGACCCACCATAGAAGTCGCACTGCGGTGCCGGTGTCCGCGACGAAGAAGGAGGCCAGGTAAGTGACCATGAGGACGAAGATGAGCAGGGCGATGAAGCCGGATTCCCAGGAGAGCTTTTCGCCGAGCCACTTGGGACGGATGAGGAAACGGCGAATGAAGAGGGCGAGGATTCCGATGGCGCAGGCCGCGGCGAAGATGGCGGCGAAGTAGAAATAGAAGCGGCCGACAGCGTCCGACGGGATCGAGGAAGGGGATTCCGAAGGCGTCTGCAGCGTGATTGAGGGTGACCAGCGCGAAGGCGCAGAATGCCCAGAAGACGAAGGCGTGGGCGAGGCCGGCGAGCGGGCGCTCGCGGATGACTTTGGCCTGGAAGAGGACTTCCCAGACGAAGTCGCGGATGCGCTTGCCGATGGGGAAGAGGTGGAAGCTGGGATCCTCCTTCGACTTGAGGATTTTGTTGAGGACGACGCCGAAGCGGAGCCAGAAGGCCCATGCGGAGGCGACGACCAACGCGGCGAAGAGGAGTTTCTCTGCAAGCGAGAAGTGCTGAGGCTCAGCGAAGGCTGGGAGAGAAACGAGCATAAGGAAGCAACGGAAGATTATAGCTTAACGATACAGGATGGGCCTTCAAGATGCATTGAAGGATTTGTTAGTCCTTTGCGTTATAGCGTTCAAGCATGGCGGAGGAGACTTCGGCGCTGGATGGCCAATGTCCGCGGCGCTGGCCGGCATGGGTTTGATAGCCGTCAAGGTGATCGGGGTCGGGCTGAACTGCTTTGCCGTTTTCCAAGAACAGCAATCCGGCCTTCGCAGTGGGCATGCGGGAGACGAAGGCTTCGGCCTCATCGAGTGCGCCGCGGAGACGGGCAAGGACCAAGGCGGGATCAAGTGGCTCGGCGGTCACAAGCGCCTTCCAATCGGCGGCGGGGTAATGAGAGTTGCGGCGGATTTCAGCTATCAGTCCTTCCGGAGTGAAGCCGGGCGATTTATCCACGGCTGCCCAGACTATGGCTCCGAGGGGAAGGACTTTCTCATGGAAGTTGACGAGGTCAACGATATCCCGGACCTCGTGGCGTCCGGCAGCTGCCAGCGCCTTGTTCATGGCAAGATCGACGGGATCGAGGACAAATCCCAGGAGATCGTCGCGCCTGGCTGGAAAGAAGCGGTAATCGCTGTCGACCACCCACTCCATGCGTGTTGCTTCGCCGTTCAGTTCGATCAGGGCACTGTAGAGCGAAGGTAACTGTCGCAGCCAGGTGACAGAGTATCCGGCTTTCTGGAGGACCTTTGCATCGCTGAGAGCGGCTGCGGCGACCAGCTCCTCCCGATCGTGAAAGACGTCGATATCACCAGAGTAGCGGAGGGTATTCCGGTTCAATGGGGTGGAACCGGCGAGGAAACTCTCCGGGTCGCGATGTTCGGCGAGCAGTTGAAGGATATAGCTCTGCAGGCTAGTGAGCGGCATGGCAGGCTAGTTCGATCTGTTCGGCGAGGCGGCGGGCCGGCAGATCGCCTTCGACGCGCAGGGCGCGGGCCACTGCAAGCGCGTCGGCAGGAGTGGGCTCTTCGAGCCGACGCATGAACCAGAGAGCGTGCGCGCGGTACTTCGCGAAGGCCTCTCTATAGAGGTCCATATAGTCGAGCTGAGCGGCTTCTGTGCCCATGGCGCAATGCCCTTGGAATAGTATGCGCACTGCCGGAGGCAAAGGCAAGCATTCGCCCGTTCGGAGGCCGTGGAACGTCTTCACAAGCAAAATCGGTTCTCAGCAGCGGACGATGTTGGGGGCG
>PLOG01000209.1 GCA_003142935.1 Acidobacteriaceae bacterium | reverse complement strand
GAACAGTGAACAGTGCACAGTGCACAGGGAACAGGGAACAGCCACAGCTAACTCCCCTCGGGCAATCTCTGCGGGGAAAGCCTGCTTGGCGAACTCAATTCTTTGCGCAACTTGGCCGTTCTTTTCTGTGCACTGTTCACTGTGCACTGTTCACTGTGCACTGTCCACTGGGTTCACTGCTTTACGAACTGAATATCCAGCGTGATGGTCACTTCTTCTCCCACCAGTACGCCGCCCGCCTCCAGCGCCGCGTTATAGGTCAGTCCGAAGTCCTTGCGATTGATCTTGGTCGAACCAGAAAGGCCAATGCGCTGGTTGCCCCAGGGGTCCTTGGAGGGCTCGCTGACATCTTCCACGGAGAGGGTGACGGTTTTCGTGACGCCGTGAATCGTCAGTTCGCCGGTAACGGCATAGTCAGCGCCGCCTTTGGAGTCGATGTTCGTGGATTTGAAGGTAATCGCCGGAAACTTCTCAGCGTCGAAAAAGTCCGCGCTTTTCAGATGGGCATCGCGCTGGTCGTCGCCGGTTGAAACATTGGCGACGGGAATTGAGGCCTCGACTTCGGAATGGGTGTAGTCGGTTTCGTCCAGCTTGAGGACGCCGGAGAGCGAGGAGAACTTGCCCTTCACGTTGGAGATCATCATGTGTCTTACCTTGAACTCGGCAGCGGAGTGCGCCGGATCGAGGTTCCAGGTGGTTACGGTGCCGGGGGCGGAGGAAGTTGCGGTCATGGTGGTATTGCTCCTTTGATCTACTTGGATGCAGGATTGAGATATTCGTTGCAACAAGTATTTTCGGCGCCGACTCGCGGCGCATGTGCGCCTCATTATCGAGGGTTCGTCTGATCCCTACTCGTAGACTTCGCGCCGGTGCGCAATGCGCGTCACTTCCACTTTCCCGATTTTGTCATCGATTGTATAGACGACGCGGTAATCGCCAACGCGGATGCGCCAATCGTCCCTGCCACCACTGAGTTTCTTTGATCCACGCGGTCGAGGGTCTGTGGCGAGCGCTTTTATTCGCGGGAAGATGCGGGCAGAAATGCTTTCCGGCAAACGGAAGAGTTCCTTTTCCGCGCTAGACTTGAACGCAACCCTGTATTCAGGCACTCAATTTGCCGCTTCGGATGAGCTTCGCCTCGACCTCTTCCAACGGAATACTTTCCTCGTTGCGCCGGGACTCGGAGACCAGAACATCCTCGATCTCCTCCCAGAGTTCGGCATGTACGCGGAGGTCGATCTGGACCGCGACTTTGCGGCCCTCTTCGTCCGTGACGTAGTGAATCCCGGTCATGGCATCCCCTCCAAAGCGCGCTTCCGCATGATTTAGACGCTACTCCGGGGCCGAATTGGCGTCAAGATAGCGGAAAATCCGGCTCGCGGTCATGGGTTGGTCGGGGTAGGGCTGCCTGTGAATATCAAAACCTCGCCGTACCGCTCTCAGGCGGTCGCCGGCAGGCAGCAGATTTGCCCTCTTATCCACCCTTCCCACTGGATGTGTCATCCTCCAGCCTTATCCTCAATACAGACCCCCGTGTCCGACTTCGCCCAAACCGTCAAGCAACAGGCCGACATCGTCAAGGTGATCGAAGGCTACATCCGCCTGCGCAAATCCGGTGCGCAAAACTACTCTGGTCTTTGCCCATTCCACAAGGAAAAGTCGCCGTCCTTCTCCGTTCACGCGGTGCGCCAGTTCTATCATTGCTTCGGCTGCCAGGCCTCCGGGGACGTCTTCAGCTTCGTTGGCAAAATCGAGAATGTGGGCTTCCCTGAGGCGGTCCGCATTGTGGCGCAAAAGGTCGGCATTCCCCTGCCAAAGCGGGAGTTTTCGTCGCCGGAAGAGGCTGCGGGTGCGCGGATGCGCGCAAAACTCCTTGATCTCCACGAAACCGCGACCTCATGGTTTGAAGAGCAACTACGTGGCCCGGAAGGAGCCGTGGCGCGCGAATACCTGGCCGGCCGAGGACTCACGCCCGAAGGCATCGCCAAATTTCGAATTGGTTTCGCGCCGGACAGCTTCGGCGCGCTGCGCGACCGCCTCAAAGGCATGGCCGACGACGAAACCCTGCGCACCAGCGGGCTTTTCAGTTCAAAAGAGCAGGGCGACGGCACCCAGGGCAACATCTACGACCGCTTCCGCAAGCGCGTCATGTTCCCCATCGCCAACGAGAGCGGGCGCGTTATCGCCTTCACCGCCCGCACCCTCGAAACCGGCGACAAGGCCGGCGCCAAGTACATCAATTCGCCGGAGACGCCGCTCTACTCCAAGGGGTCTGTCCTTTTTAATCTCGACAAAGCCAAGACCTCGATTCGCCAGCACGAGTTTGCCCTGCTGGTCGAGGGNNGTCAACTTCGATCCCGACGCCGCCGGCAGCAATGCCGCCGAGAAATCCATTGCCCTGCTGACCGAAGAAGGCTTCAACATCAAAATCGTCACCCTCGACGGCGGCCTCGACCCCGACCGCTTCATCCGCGAACGCGGAGTCAAGGCATACACGGCGGCGATCCGCGAGTCGCGCCGTCAGTCCGAGTTCCTCATCGAGCGCGCTCGGCAAATGTTCCCTGGCGCCAGCGCGGACCAGAAGGTGAAGGCCATGAACTACCTTCTGCCTCACATCCGCCGCATGCCGGAGAAGCTGGCCCGCGACCAGTTCGCCGTCGATGCGGCCCAAAAGCTGGGCATCGACTCCGCCGTGCTCCGCGAAGAGCTCCGCCAGGCCGCCCTCCGCCGCCGCGATCGCGTTGAAGCCCGCGCCACCTCGCTGACCGAGGTCGAGCGTGTGCTGCTGCGCGCGCTGGCCATCGACGATCCTGAAAACGAAGATGCCCGCCGCCTAGCCGCACAAGCCCTTGCCGACCAACCCACATGGTTTGAACATCTTGGCACTTATACCGCCCTGCAGGCCCTCGCCGCCCGCCAGGCCCGCGACCCTATGGATGTTGTCGAGGACCCCACGCAGCGGGCCCTTCTCGCAGAAGCGCTTCTTGCCGAAGTCAAGCCACCCGAAGCCAATGAAGTCCGCGGCGCCGTCCAGGAGATCCATGAGCGCGCCCTCGAACAGCGCCAGCGGGATCTTCGCTCCCTTATCGCCGAAGCCGAGCGTCGCGGCGACTTTGCCGAGCTCGCGTTGCTCACCCAGCAAAAGCTCGAACTCGACCGCACCCTGCGGGAGCTGCACGGCCAACGCCCGCCGCGCGAGTAATCCTCCCGCCAGCCCCGAAAACCTCGCCAAATCACCCTATTTCTGCGTCGAAACCGCCTCGACCGGCGTCTAACTCAATAGAAGCAGGCACGGGTAGCCAGCAAATCTGCCCGGCCCCGGATTGCAAGATAATCCGTCCCATTGCGGCGTCCCCAAATTAATGCAGCGGAGCTTGGGGTGGATTGTGGTAATCTATTGATCTCTGTGAGGATGCGCGCCCCTTTGCCCCATACATGAGCTGCGGCTCGCGGGCTAACCAGGCCAAACCTGAAGCGCTGTCATCCTGTTCCGAGCGACTACCTGAAACCGCTTCTTTTTTGCGGGTGACCGCAAATCTATGTCCGCATGCGTCCCGAGATTCCCTTCTCGGAATCTTTATTTGCATGCCCGGACCTGGATCAATACGACCGTGCACCGTCGCGCAATACGGTGCCTAAAATGCATTGCGCCGGAGAGAAGGATTTACTTGGCGATTGACGACAAATTCGAACACGACATTGACAACCTCATTGAAGTGGGTAAAGAGAAGGGCTATCTCACCTACGGCGACGTAAACGAGATACTGCCCGACGAGATCGGTTCCGGCGACGACCTCGACGATCTCATCACCACCATCGGCACCCAGGGCATCGACTTGCTCGACGCCCCCAAGTTCCCCGGCGACAAGGAATTCGAACCCGAGGAAGGCGAAGACGTCGAGCTCGACCTCACTCCGGGCACCCTGGAAAAAACCAACGATCCCGTCCGCATGTATCTGCGCGAAATGGGCACCGTTCCCCTGCTTACGCGCGAAGGGGAAGTCGAAATCGCCAAGCGCATCGAGCGCGGCCAGATGCGCGTGCTCAAGGCCATCTCGCGCTCGCCTATCGTCATCCGCGAGATCGCGGCCCTCGGCGAAGACCTCAAGCGCGGCGTCCGCAACGTAAAGGAAGTCGTCCTCTTCGACGAAGAGGAGCTCACTGAAGAGATAGTGCAGACCCGCGTCAAGGCCACCGTGGCGCGCATCGACACGCTCGTCAAGCACCAGAAGAAGATCGCGCTGCTCGACGAAAAGCTGGCCGCCACATCCGCCACCACCAAGGCCAAGGTCAGGGAAGCGCGCCGTCTGCGCTGGGCCATCGCCCGCGAGAAGGTCTACATTTCGCGCATCGTTCGCGAGCTCAAGTACACGGCCATGGAGCGCAAGCGGCTGCTCGACAAAGTGAATAAAACCGTCGACACCATGCGTACCCTGGAGCGCCAGATCCGCTCTCTCGACCAGAAGTTCGACGCCTCCAAGTCCGAGGAGCTCAAGAAGGAGTACCGCCGCCAGCAGAAAAACTGCAAAGTCGATCTGGAAAAAATCGAAGCCGACGCCGGCGTCTCCATCGGCGAGCTCAAGCGCACGCAGCGCGAAATGATTCAGGGCGACATGGACGCCGAGCAGGCCAAGCGCGAACTGATCGAAGCCAATCTTCGCCTGGTCGTGTCGATCGCGAAGAAGTACACCAACCGCGGTCTTCAGTTCCTCGACCTCATTCAGGAGGGCAACATCGGCCTCATGAAAGCGGTCGACAAGTTCGAGTATCGCCGCGGCTACAAGTTCTCGACATACGCCACCTGGTGGATTCGCCAGGCCATCACGCGCGCCATCGCTGACCAGGCCCGCACCATCCGTATTCCTGTGCACATGATCGAGACCATCAACAAGCTCATCCGGACTTCTCGTCAGCTAGTCCAGGAACTCGGCCGCGAACCTTCAAGCGAGGAAATAGCACGCCGCATGGACATCCCTGTCGCCAAGGTCCGCAAGGTGCTCAAAATCGCGCAGGAGCCCATCTCGCTNNCTCAAGGAGTACACCTCGCAGGTCCTCCGCACCCTCACCCCGCGCGAAGAGCGCGTGATCAAGATGCGCTTCGGCCTCGAAGACGGCTCCGAGCACACCCTGGAGGAAGTCGGGCAGAGCTTCCAGGTGACGCGCGAAAGAATCAGGCAGATCGAAGCCAAGGCCCTCCGCAAGCTGCGTCACCCCTCGCGCAGCCGCAAGCTGAAAGCCTTCGTCGAAGGAGTGAAGGAAATGTAGTTCCGGTAGCAGTCGCGCCGAAGACAAGAGCCACAGCCTTGGAAGGGGCTGCGGCTCTTTTGTTTAAGGAAAGCATTCCCTCGGCGCTTGTACTAACCAAAACCCGTAATTCTTTTTGCGCAAGGCGTTCGAGAGTGTGCAAAGTTGTGGGCTGGTGATGCTGAGAAAGCCAGTCGCGTTTGTTCAGCGACAGTCCGAGAGCCTTTGCGCCATTGACGGAATGCGTCTTCCAAAGTTCCATGAATGCGAACGTTTAAAACCTCTGGACGGTACTGTGCTTGATCGGTCCGTTGAGCATTGCTATCGAACTCAGCCCTTCGAAAGCGACCGTCAGCGCGATGAATTTCTCTTCGCGCTCTACGAAAAACTATCCGCGCTTCTCAATTTCCCCGCCAAGAAGGGGAGGCGAAAAGCGTGACTCGTGGTCCTCTGGATGTCCCCCGCCCGTGTAACGTAGAGATAAGAGGGTCGACCGGGATGTCCAGAAAGCTCAGGATCATCTACTATGTGGAGCCGGATGCTGGGGCGCTGGCTCGGAGGGCGGCACAGTATTTTGTTGAAATGGCCGATGAGGCGGTGGACCGGCGAGGACGGGCCCGGATCGCGATCAGCGGCGGGTCGACGCCGAAGGCGGCCTTCGAATTGCTGGGTGACCCAGGGCAGCCTTGGCGTGGACGGATGCAGTGGGACAAGCTGGACCTCTTCTGGGTGGATGAACGGTGCGTTCCGCCGGACGGCCAGGAGAGTAACTACCGCATGACGCGCGAGGCGCTGCTGGATCGTGCGCCGCTGCGGCCGGAGCAGATTCACCGCATGGAGGGGGAGTTGGACCCGGAAGAGGCGGCGTCCCGGTACGAGTCGGAGCTGCGGAACAGTTTCCGGCTTGAGGGCGCTGAGTTGCCTCGCTTTGACCTGATCGCCCTTGGAATGGGCCCGGACGGCCACACTGCGTCTCTTTTTCCCCACACCGAGGCGCTGCACGAGATGAACCGGCTGGTGACGGCCAATCATGTAGCGAACAAAGACACCTGGAGGATTACGCTGACCTGGCCAGTAATCAATCGCGCGAGTTCGGTCTTCTTTCTGGTGAGCGGTGCGGATAAGGCACAGATTCTAAATGAAGTGATGGCCGCACCACTGGATGTAGAGCGATTGCCGAGCCAGTTGATTTGGCCGGCGAGCGGTATACTGACGTTGATCCTGGACAAGAGCGCAGCCGCGATGCTGCCCGCGACGGATGAGGAAGGCTGCGGTTTTTTGGAGAGGGAAGGATGATTCTGGCGGGTGATGTAGGCGGCACCAAGGTTAACCTGGCGCTGTACGACTTTGTCGGTGGCAAACTTAAACATGCTCGCGACAAGCAGTATCCGGCCAAAGAATACTCGGGGCTGGAGGAGATCGTAAAAGAGTTCATCGTCTCAGAGAAGGTGACGGCGGCGTGCTTCGGGGTTCCGGG
The DNA here is from genome assembly GCA_003142935.1 of Acidobacteriaceae bacterium. Taxonomy (GTDB): domain Bacteria; phylum Acidobacteriota; class Terriglobia; order Terriglobales; family Acidobacteriaceae; genus Telmatobacter. Next base: position 6,743 of record PLOG01000209.1, on the reverse strand, counting down.
GCCGGTGCGCGACGGGCGGCTGCGCCTGACCAACCTGCCCTGGACGTTGGACAGCCGTGAACTTGCGAGCGACCTGAAGATTGATTATGTCTTTCTTATCAACGACCTGCAGGCTAATGGGTACGGGATTGCCGAGCTGGGCGCCGATCAGATTTACACCCTGAGCGAGGGGGATGCGCGCCAAGTTGGGAATCGCACCCTGATCGCCGCTGGCACGGGATTGGGCGAGGCCTTCATGATCTGGGACGGCCGCGACTATGTTCCCTACCCTTCGGAGGGCGGACACGCGGACTTTGCGCCGCGCAATGAGGACGAGGTCGACCTGCTGCGGTTTCTGAAGCAGAAGTACAACGGGCGCATCAGCACGGAGCGGGTGGTGAGCGGCCCGGGACTGACCAATTGCTATGAATTCTTGCGCGAGGTGCGCGGGGTGGAAGAGCCGGCATCGCTGGCCGCGCGCATGGCAACCGAAGATCCGAACGCAGTGATCACCGAGTTGGCATTGGCGGCCAAGAGCGAGATCTGCGAGAAGGCGATGGATATGTTTGTCTCCGCCTATGGGGCCGAGGCCGGCAACCTGGCGTTGAAAATTCTGTCGGTGGGCGGGCTGTATGTGGGCGGAGGCATCGCGCCGCGGATTCTGGAGAAGCTGAAGGACGGCACCTTCATGAAGGCCTTTACGGATAAGGGGCGCCTAAGCCAGTTGCTGGTGAATACGCCGGTGCGGGTGATTCTGGAGAGCAAGACCGCTCTGATAGGAGCCGCGGCTTACGCCGAGGCGCGCGCTGCGGAGATGAGCGGGATTTCGCCACGCGCGGCTTCAGTGAAGTTTTAGAAGCTACGAAATTGAGCAGGAGCATGAGGGCCAGCCGGTTGCGGCTGGCCCTCTTTGCGCTTATGGCGCGGGGACCTCTCGCACAACTGGGCTATCGGCGCAGGACCAGCTTTTTCGCAGGCGGAGCGAGACCTGGACCAGCAGGATGAGGGCGGGCACCTCGACCAGCGGGCCGATGACTGCGGCGAAGGCTGCGCCGGAGTTGAGGCCGAAGACAGCGACGGCAACCGCGATGGCGAGTTCGAAGTTGTTGCTGGCGGCGGTGAATGACAGTGTGGCCGTCTTGGAGTAGTCGGCGCCGGCCTTGCGGCCCATCCAGAAGCTGACGAAGAACATGACGACGAAATAAATGAGCAGCGGCACGGCGATACGCAGCACATCGAGCGGCAATTGAACGATGAGATTGCCCTTGAGGCTGAACATGACAACTATAGTGAAGAGCAGCGCGGCGAGCGTGAGCGGGCTGATGGCGGGAATGAAACGCTCCTGGTACCAGGAGCGGCCTTTGACGCGCAGAAGAACGAAGCGCGTGAACATGCCGGCCAGAAATGGAATGCCCAGATAGATAAAGACGCTCTGGGCGATCTGGCTCATGCGGATGTCGGCAACTACGCTCTTAAGGCCAACCAGCGGCGGCAACACGGCGAGAAAGAACCAGGCATAGACGCTGTAGAAGAGGACCTGGAAGACACTGTTGAAGGCGACAAGGCCAGCGGCGTAGTCGGTGTCACCGCGCGCCAGCTCGTTCCAAACAATGACCATGGCGATGCAGCGGGCTAAGCCGATGAGGATGAGGCCGGTCCGGTACTCCGGATATCCGCGCAGGAAGACTACGGCGAGAACAAACATCAGAACGGGACCGATGATCCAGTTCTGCACGAGGGAGAGGCCGAGTATGCGCCGATTGCGAAAGACCTCGCCGAGACGCTCGTACTGCACCTTGGCGAGCGGTGGATACATCATGAGGATGAGGCCGATGGCGATGGGGATGTTGGTAGTCCCGGCCTGGAAGCGCTGAAAGAACACGGGCACGGCGGGCACAAAGCGGCCGAATGCAACACCGGCCGCCATGGCGAGAAAGATCCAGAGGGTCAGATAGCGATCGATAAATGAGAGGTGCGAGGCGCGCCCCGGCAGGGGTGCGGGGCAGCAGATTTGCGGGTCTGCGTTCATGGGGCGACTCCTTTAATGCGGCTGCTGACCAAGGTCGCGCATCTTCTTCTCGATGGCGAGGCTGTCGAGGGTTTCGAGGGGCAGGCTGAGAAACAGTTCCACGCGCTTGCGCATTTGCCGCAGGGTCTGGGCAAAGGCGGCGCGCTTTACATCGTCGGCGCCCTCGACGGCGGCGGGGTCGGGGAAACCCCAGTGCGCGGTGATGGGCTGGCCGGGCCAGAGAGGGCACATTTCTCCTGCGGCTTTGTCGCAGACGGTTATGACGAAATCCAACTCGGGCGCGCCGGGAGCGGCAAACTCATCCCAGCTTTTGCTGCGCAGGTTCTCGACCGGGTAACCCAGTGCATGCACCTGCTCGATGGCGAAGGGGTTTACGCGGCCGGTGGGATGGCTTCCGGCGCTGTAGGCTTTGAAGCGGCCGGCGGCCATGGTGTTGAAGAGCGCCTCTCCGATGATGCTGCGCGCGGAGTTGCCAGTGCAGAGGATGAGGACGTTGTAGGGCTTTTTCATGAATGCATCCTTGGCGATAGCGGGTTCAGTTTGAGCAGCAGGCGGGGCCGCAGCAGGAACGGGCAGGCTTGGTGGCGCGGATGAAGGCGCTCATCAGCTTGCCCTCGGCCTGGGGCGCGATGGCGTCTACGTCGACGCCCGCGTCCTCAAGGAAACGGCGCGCGTCTTCGATGCTGTAAATACGCGTGGGCTCGACGGAGATGGCGGTGAAGCCTGCCTTGGCGAGCTTGGCCGTGTACTCGTTCTCTTCAAGGGCGCCGGCGATGCAACCTACCCAGAGCATCATGCTCTGGCGCACGGCGTCGGGGACTTCGCCGCGAGCGACAACGTCAGAAACGGCGAATCGGCCACCGGGCTTGAGCACGCGGAAGGCTTCGCGAAGCACGCGATCCTTGTCGGCGGAGAGATTGATGACGCAGTTGGAGATAACGACGTCGACCGAGGCCTCGGGCAGCGGGATGTTTTCGATTTCGCCCTTGAGGAACTCGACGTTCTCGACACCTGCCTGACGCTGGTTTTCGCGGGCCAGGGCAAGCATGTCGTCTGTCATGTCGAGACCGTAGGCTTTGCCGGAGGGCCCGACGCGTTTGGCCGAGAGCAGCACATCTATGCCGCCGCCCGAGCCGAGGTCGAGGACCGTTTCACCGGGCTTGAGCTCAATAAGCGCGGTGGGGTTGCCGCAGCCGAGCGAGGCCTGGACAGCCTTGGCGGGAAGCGCGCCTTTCTCGGTTTCGTTGTAGAGGTTGCCGGTGATTGGGTCGCAACAGGTGAAGGCTGGGTTGCAGCAGGCGGAAGAGCTGGTCTGGCTTACCTGGCGGGCGGCCGCGCCGTACTTTTCCTGCACTGTTTCTTGAACTGACTTCTGGGCGGTTGTTTCTGTACTCATTTTATCGGCGCCTCATATTCGCTTAAGCAAATATATTATGGGCGGACATATTTGTCAATGCGGATATAATTGCGGCATGATGCGAGGATCGAAACCGGTAAATCTCGCCGGGCTGTTTGCGGCACTGGCCGACGCTACGCGGCTGCGGTTGCTGAACCTGATGGGCGGGCGCGAGGTGTGTGTCTGCTACTTTGTGGAGATTTTGCGCCAGGGACAGCCGAAGATTTCGCGGCATCTGGCTTATCTGCGCAGGGCGGGGCTTGTAGCGGCGCGGCGCGAGGGCAAATGGATGCACTATCGGATTGTGGCGCAGGCGGATGAGGCGGCTGCTTCGATCCTGGCGGCGGTGCTGGCCTCGCTGGGCAGCGACCGCCAGATGCAGGCCGACCTGGCCAAACTGGAGCGCGCCTGCTGCGCACCACAGAAACTGGTGATGCCGGAGGGCGCGCCGCGGCCGGCGATTGTTGCTCAACTCGACATCCGGTAGACTTGGAGGGCAGTCAATTTTGCGCGGTTGGGCAATTGTGCGTGGTTGGGCGGCGAGGCTGAGACTTGTTTCGATTTCTGATGGGATGGCTGTTTCGTGCGCTGGTAGTGCTGGCGGCGGGGTTTGTGATCCTGTATGGAGGCGATTGGGCCGTCTTCCGGCTGCGGGGCTCGCCGCAATCGAAGGTGACCGTGAATCGCTACGTGACGATCCCGGAGAAGGGGCGCAAGACAGAGTTCGATTACCAGGGCACGCTGGATGACCCGTGCTCAGTGTCTTTGTTTCCGCAGGCAGGGGAAAGCCCGTGCTGGGAACTGCGACGCAATCCAAATCAGGGACTGACAATGTGAAGAATTTTGTGTGGGGAAAGTTGTTTATCGTTCGTGTTCCGAGAGATGGATGCGGGCATCACATTGGCAGGTGATGCGAATCACGACGGCGAAATCCGACTGAGGCTAGCATCGTTGAATGTTCGGAGCATTGCCGAGGAACAATGTATAACCGCACCCAAAACGACAATGGCAGCTACAACACGCGCTGCCTCGACTGTTTTATGACAGTCGCCTCCTGCGTTGAGACAGAACAGGAGCTGGATTGGGTGGAAGCGCATCACATTTGCCCGGAGAAGGTTCTGGCCCAAATGTTTGCGCGAGAAAAGGCCATCGAAGCCCAAGCGATGCGCAATTAGGGGTCGGCCGCCCTTCAGTCAGTCCCGCTCTTCTTTTCGATTTTTCGACATTGCCGGCGCGGCGGAAGCTGTGCCCTTTCGAAACGCCGAGCTGAACCACGTTCAGACTTGTTAGCGGTTGAGCCAGCCGCCATCGACGACCAGGATATGGCCGTGGAGGTAGTCGCTGGCAGCGGAGGCGAGAAAGACCGCTGCGCCGGCCAGATCCTCAGGAGTTCCCCAACGGCCAGCCGGAATTCGTTCGATGATCTGGCGCGCGCGCTCGGGATTGTTTTGCAAAGCTTCAGTATTGTCGGTGGCCATGTAGCCGGGGGCAATGGCGTTTACGTTGACGCCCTTGGAAGCCCACTCGTTGGCAAAAGCTTTGGTCAGTTGTCCCACGCCACCCTTGGCCGCGGCATAAGAAGGCACCATGATGCCGCCCTGGAACGTCAGCAGCGAAGCGATGTTGACGATCTTGCCGGAACCCTTGGCCAGCATGTGGCGGCCGGCATGCTGGGTGAGGCGAAAGACGCTGGTGAGGTCGATGTCGATGATCGCCTTCCAGTCTTCTTCGGAGTGATCGGCGGCGGGAGAGCGGCGGATAATGCCGGCGTTGTTGACGAGAATATCGATGGCGCCGAAATGCTGGACGGTTTCCTCGACCAGGCGCGCGCAGACGGCGGCGTCGCCCACATCGCCGGCCAGCGCAATGCATCCGGCGCCGGTTGCGGCGACAAGTTTCTGGGTAGCTTTGGGCGCGTCAACGGAGCCATGGACAGCGACGTCGGCTCCGGCTTCAGCCAGCGCGATGGCGATACCCGCGCCCAATCCACGCGACGACCCGGTGACGAGCGCTACCTTGCCCTTCAGACTGAATTTCTCGAGGATCAGGGGATTTTCCTTTCCGGTTGGTCGCGGTACATAGCGGCCAAAGCTCCTTTAGCGATGATAAAGGGCCGGGTTTCTGTTCTGCATGCTTTGTCCAGTTCTGCCAGCGATGGCGCCGGGAGCGGCGGTTTTCGGTGAGAATCCGCGGTCGAGAGCCATGATAGCGGCGCGCATGAAGCCCAGTGTGTGCGCCATTCCGGCGTGCCATGGAGCAGAACAGGTCATCTGCGGGCTGTGGTCGGGAATCATTACGCCGTCGAACTTGTTCTTGTGGAGGATGGCCAGGATGCGCAGCATATCCACGTCGCCGTCGTCGATGAAGGTCTCGTGATAAATGGGGACTTTGCCGCTGATGTTGCGGAAGTGGATGTAGGCGAGGCGCTTTTGAGCACTGTACTGCTCGACCGTGTCGTAGAGGTTGCCTTCGGTCATCTCGGCAAGCGTACCGAGGCAAAACTCGAGCATGTTGCTGGGACTGGGAGAGATGTCGATGACGCGCTGGTACATGGCCGGCTGGTAAACGAGGCGGGGCTGTTGACGCATGGTGGGGGTAGGGGGGTCGTCGGGATGCAGGGCCAGGCGGACGCCGGCCTTCTCGGCGACAGGCAGGACCTCTTCAAGGAATCGCCGCAGACGGTTCCAGAGCTCCTGGTGCGAGATGACAGGGAGAAAGCCCGCTGGCGCGTTCTGGTCGTAGATCATGTTCCAGACTGTGCCGTTGGGAATGGGCGTGTCTACAGGGCCGTCCATGCCTACCGATTCCGCGCCGCCGCGGGCGAAGGGACCGCTGATGCGGCCGCCGACACCGGCGATGGAGAAGTTGTAGCCGAGGGTGCCGATGCCGGCTTCGCCCATGGCCATGAGGATGGCACGCACGTTGCGGATTTGGAGAGCGCGCTTGGGGCCGTCGAGCAGGATGTCGTGCCAGTGGGCGGGGTCGAGATTCTCGATCGCTTCGAGCTTGAGGCCCGCGACTTCGACCTGCTTGCGCAACTCGATCAGTTCAGAGGCGGTCCAGAGCTTATGGGGATCGCCGGCAACGCCCCAGGGCTTGTCTTTTCCGCCGGTAGGCTGGTTCCGATCAGGATTGGCCTGGCCTTGCTTGAAGTAGTCGACCAAATGGACGATGACGTGGGTGCAGCCGGCTTGAACAGCGAAGGAGTAGTACTCGTTGTTGAGCATGTGCCGGTAGAGACCCAAGCCAAGTTTCATATTTTCTCTCCGCACCAGCTTAATTCGACAGCCCAACAATCGGGTAGTTGCCGCTTGTTTTTGAGATTGCTCTCGGAAAACG
>PLOG01000151.1 GCA_003142935.1 Acidobacteriaceae bacterium | reverse complement strand
ATGGCGGGGGCGAGCTTGTCTTCGTCGGCGCGGGTCTTGGGCTCAATGGCGTAGGTCATGGCCGGCTCGGGAGGAGTTGCGATTTCGACCTGAATGTCGGCGCCCTTTTGGCCCAGAGTGTCGCCGGTGAGGGTTTCGCGGAGCTTGGCCACTGCGCCCAGGTCGCCCGCGTGGAGCTCGGGGACTTCGACGGCTTTGCGTCCTTGCATGACGGCGAGGTGCGAGAACCGCTCCTCTGTGCGGCGGGTATAGTTCTGCAGGGTGGCGTCGTTCTTGATGACTCCGCTGATAACCTTGAAGAAGGTAATGCGGCCGGCGAAGGGATCGGTCATGGTCTTGAAGACGACCACGCCGGCGGGCTCGCTGTCGGCAACTTTGCGAGTGGTGGTGTTGTCCTCTGCGTCGGCAGCCGCGTTCAGGTTCTTGACGGTGTAGGGCGCGCGTTCGACGGGCGAGGGAGTGTAGACCTTGAGGAAGTCGAGCAGGTGGTCGAGGGCCATGTTGGCAAGGCCGCTTGAGAACAGGACCGGGAAGATGCGGTCTTCGCGAATGGCTTCGTGAAGCGCGGAGATGAGGTGCTCTTCGGCGATGGTGCCCTTCTCGAAGTACTCCTCCATGAGCTCGTCTTTGCCTTCGGCAACCAGTTCGACGAGAGCTTCGTGGCGAGCCTTGGCGTCGGCGGCTACGCTGGCGGGAATTTCGCCGGTGATCTTGCCGCGGCCGTCGCCTCCGGGGGTGTAATAGAAAGCCTCCATGGTGACCAGATCGACTACACCGTGAAATCCCTGGGCGTCGGAGATAGGCAACTGGACGGGAACACAGGTGCGGCCCCAACGGTCCTGGATATCGTCGAGCAGGGCGCTCAATCCGCCGCCGCCGCCGGCCTTGGGGTGGTCCATCTGGTTCACGAGAACGATGCGGGGAACGCTGGCTTCTTCGGCGTATCTCCAGACGCGCTCGGTGACAGCTTCAACGCCGTTTTGTGCATTGACGAGGACGACCGCGGCTTCAACGGGGAGCAGGGCGGCCTTGGCTTCGTGGGTAAACATGTGGAAGCCGGGGGTGTCGACGAGATTGATTTTTACGCCCTGCCACTCGGCAAAGGCGACGGCGTTCTGCATGGTTACGCCGCGGGCAACTTCTTCTTCGTCATAGGCGGTAACGGCCGAGCCATCTTCAACGCGGCCCTGGGTGGGGGTCATTTTTGCGGCATGCAGCAGAGCGGCGATCAAGGTGGTTTTGCCGCTGTGCGCATGCCCCACTACAGCTACGTTACGGATCTCACTTCCCTGGTATGTTTTCATGGGTTTCTCCTTGGACTTTGGGGGATGGTGCTGGGATTGGAATGGAATTGCGAACTGAGCAAGAGGAGGGACAGGGACAACCGGGGGACGCCGCTTGAGGCGTCCAAGTGGCCGGATTTGCGGGCCACAGCTCCGGGTCTGCCGTCTACCTCGTCCATTGAAGAGGGTCTCGGGCCGGCGCAAGGCAGATCAGTAGAGTGAGAATCCGCCGGGCGTTCTTTTCCAAAAAGCGGATGCTATCACAGGCGGAGTGTGAACGTCCTGTGACTGGGGGCACAAACAGGGGTCAGAGATCAGGAATCAGGGGTCAGGGAAGGGCGAGTGTGCGGGCGGAGGGTTGTTTGCAGGCGTGATAGACGCTGCCTTTTTGGGGGTAATTTCGGTGAGGTACCCTCGTCCACGTGTTCTTCAATGCAGACGAAAAAATATCGCAATACAGCCGGATCAAATCGAACTTGTCTTCTGTCCACGGGCCTAAATCATCTGGGATAAGAAGCCCGTCGTCTTCGCCGTAAAGTGTCCTCTTCTTCATGGGCGAAATCGTACTACCATTATAGGCAAACAAAAAGAGAACGTATTGCGGAGCACCTGGTTAATACCTATCCTGAACTACTCTGCATTCTTGGCGCCTATGCGAGTCGCTATCTTATTTAGTATTAGATAGTTACCGCAGCCGGAAGAATGTCTTCCACATCGACCCACTGGGTGGGGTAGTCGCCGGTGTAGCAGGCGGTGCAGTAGCCGTTGTGCTCGCTGCCGTCGCAGGCTTTTAGCAGGCCTTCGAGAGACAGGTATGCCAGCGAGTCGGCTTCGATGTAGCGGCGAATTTCTTCGATGGAGTTGTTGGCGGCGATGAGTTCGCGCTTGCTGGGAGTGTCTACACCATAGAAGCAGGGGGAAATTGTGGGCGGGCAACTGATGCGGAGATGAACTTCTTTCGCGCCCGCTCCGCGAACCATGCGCACAATTTTCCGGCTTGTCGTACCGCGGATGATGGAGTCGTCGATGAGGATGACGCGCTTGCCCTCAAGGAGATTGTGGACCGGGTTGAGCTTGAGGCGGACGCCGAAGTCGCGAACGCGCTGCTCGGGCTCGATGAAGGTGCGGCCGACATAGTGGTTGCGGATGAGGCCGAGCCGGAAACGAATACCGCTTTCTTCCGCATAGCCCAGCGCCGCGGTAACTCCGGAGTCGGGGACGGGGACGACCAGGTCCGCGGGCACACCGGATTCGCGGGCCAACCGGCGGCCCATCTGGTCGCGGCTCTCTTGAACCCAGCGGCCGAAGATGCGGCTGTCGGGGCGGGCAAAGTAGACGTGCTCGAAGATGCAACTGGTTTGCGCGACGCCGGTGGAGTATTGGCGGCTGGTGACGCCGTCGTCGGTCACCATGACCAACTCGCCGGGCAGCACGTCGCGGAGATATTCGGCGCGGAGCAGATCGAAGGCGCAGGTTTCACTGGCAAAGACGATGGTGTCCGGGCCCGCATTTGGGCCGCCGGGATTTTTGATGCGGCCCATGGAGAGCGGCCGGAAGCCGCGCGGATCGCGGGCCGCAAAGATGCGGTCGCGGGTCATCATGACGATGGAGAAGGCGCCGTCAACCTGGGAGAGCGAGTCGGCGATGGCGTCAACCAGTGTCGAGGACCTGGAATGAGCGATTAACTGGACGATGATTTCGGAGTCGGAGGTGGTTTGGAAGTAAGCGCCGTCTCGCTCGAGGCGGGCACGGATATTGCCCAGGTTGACCAGGTTGCCGTTGTGGGCGATGGCGATGAGGCCCTTGGTGGAGTCGACGCGGATGGGCTGGGCGTTGAGCAGNNTCGTCGGTGAAGATTTCCGAGACCAGGCCCATGCCTTTGATGTTGGCGAGGCGCTGGCCATCGGCGGTGGCGATGCCGGCCGATTCCTGGCCTCGATGTTGCAGGGCGTAGAGACCGAGATAGGCTTGGCGGGCAGCGTCGGGATGGCCGTGGATGGCGATGACACCGCATTCTTCGTGGAGTTTGGGGTCTATTGAATCCCAGGTCCGAAAATCCGGACCTGGGGCACCCGAAGTGTTGCCGCAAATGGCCGATGTCGCGTCGAATTCGCTTTCGACTCCCTGGTAGAGGAGCTTAATCATGCAAAAACCTCGCCATGGAGAGTGCCTTCCAGGGCAGAGGCCCAGGGCTTGCGAAGCGATGCGAGCGGGGCTGAGATCATGGGCTGCCGGTAGACGTCGATCTCGAGGCGATGGCCGCCGGTCAAGCCGATGCGCGCGGAGAAGTAGCTGTATTTGCCGGCCAGTTCTTCGATCGCGGTGATCCGGTTCGGATCGGCGGTGACGACCATGGTGGAGGCCGGCTCGGCGAAGATACCAAAGAGCGGATGCGCCATGAGCGACTGATCCTGCTCAACCTTGGCGCCAATTCCCAGCGGGAAGGCGGCCTGGGCGAGGGCAACGGCGATGCCGCCGTCGGAGATGTCGCGGGCGGAGTGAATGAGCTGACGATCGGCGAGGACGGCGAGCAGAATGTGGAGATCGGCCTCGGCGTCAAGATCGAGCGGAGGCGGCTGGCCCCAGGTGCTGCCGAGAACGGCGTGCGCGTACTCCGAGGAGCCAAAGACGACCAGCTCGGCGTTGGCCGAGGCATCGGTTTCCGCGGAGTCTTCAGGATGGATCAGGAGTGGATCGCCGAGCACGGGAGTAAGGGGGTCGGCGTTGGCTTCCACCGGCTCGACAGGGAAGGGCACATGGAGGCCGGGGTCGGGTTGCTGGCCGGCGGGGATGGGCCACAGCAGCAGGATGGCGTCGCCTGCGCGCTGAAAATGCGCGGGGACAGCCTTGGTTACGTCGTCGAGAATGCCGACGATGCCCAGCACCGGCGTGGGATAGATGCCTTCGCCGCGGGTCTCGTTATAAAGAGAAACGTTGCCGCCGGTGATGGGCGTCGAGAGAGCCGTGCAGGCTTCGGCAACGCCATCGATGGCGGCCGAAAGCTGGGCCATGATCTCCGGCTTCTCGGGGTTGCCGAAGTTGAGGCAGTTGGTGGCAGCCACGGGAGTTGCGCCGGTCATCGCGACCTTGCGGGCGGCTTCCGCTACGGCGTGCATGGCGCCGAGCCTGGGATTGAGATACGCCCAGCGCCCATTGCCGTCGAGCGCCATGGAGAGGCCGCGTTCGTGTCCCGGCGTGCCGGTGCCTTTGATGCGCATCACGCCGCCTTCATCGCCGGGGCCGATGACGGTGTTGGTCTGGACCATGGTGTCGTATTGCTCGTGAACCCAGCGCTTTGAGCAGACGTTGGCGCTCGCGAGCAGCTTAATCAGGTCAGCCGTGAAGTCGCGGTCTTTGGCCAGTTTGGCGAGAGCCTTCTCGGGCGGATCGTGCGGGAGGGGACAGCTCCATGAGCCAACAGGACGGTGGTAAAGCGGCGCGTCGTCGGTGAGGGATTCATTGGGAATGTCGGCAACGAGGACGCCATGATGCCGAATGCGCAGCCGCGACTCAGGTTTAACGGCGCCGACGATGACGCCATCCAGACCCCACTTCTCAAAGACGCTCAGGACTTCGTGTTCACGGCCTTTTTCGGCAACGAGCAACATGCGCTCCTGGCTCTCAGAGAGCATGATCTCGTAGGAGGTCATGCCGGTTTCGCGCTGCGGGACGAGGTCGAGTTCCACATCGAGACCCACGCCGCCACGCCCGCCCATTTCGCATGTCGAGCAAGTGAGGCCGGCAGCGCCCATGTCCTGGATGCCGACGATGGCGCCGGTTTGCATGGCTTCAAGGCAGGCTTCCATCAGCAGCTTTTCCATGAAGGGGTCGCCCACCTGCACGTTGGGGCGCTTGGCCTCGGTGCCCTCGTGGAACTCTTCAGAGGCCATGGTTGCGCCGTGGATGCCGTCGCGGCCGGTCTTCGCTCCTACATAGATGACGGGGTTGCCGGCGCCGGTGGCCTTGCCGTAGAAGATTTCGTCCTTGCGGACCATGCCGAGAGCGAAGGCGTTGACCAGCGGGTTGCCGCTGTAGCAGGCCTCGAACTTGGTTTCTCCGCCGAAGTTGGGGACGCCGAAGCAGTTGCTGTAACCGGCGATGCCGCTGACCACGCCTTCGACAATGGCGTGGTTTTTCGCGACGAGCTTCCGCTCTTCCGCGCTTTGGCCGGGCTCCTCTCGAATAGCACCGAAGCGGAGCGAGTCCATGACCGCCAGCGGGCGCGCGCCCATGGTGAAGATGTCGCGCAAGATGCCGCCGACGCCGGTGGCCGCTCCCTGGAACGGCTCGATGTAGCTGGGGTGATTGTGCGACTCGATCTTGAAGGCGCAGGCCCAGCCGTCGCCAACGTCGATGATGCCGGCATTCTCGCCCGGCCCCTGGACGACGCGGTCGCTTTTGGTAGGCAGGCGCTTGAGGTGCACGCGGCTCGATTTGTAGGAGCAGTGTTCGCTCCACATCACGGAATAAATGCCGAGTTCGGTGAGCGAAGGCACACGGCCCAGCGCGGCAAGAATCCGGCTGTACTCGTCTGCAGTGATGCTGTGCGCGGCAAGCAACTGCGGGGTGACGGAGGCTGGCTCGGGAACAACTGCGGAAGGGGCAGTGGTCATCACGGTTGCCTCCATTGTCGCACGGGATTAACAATCCAGCGCCACGACGTGGGTGTGGAAAGCGAGGCTGGACCGCCGGCAGGCCAGATCGCGACGCGTAAGGTCAGTGATATGGACAGGTTAAGCGTCCCGCACTCCCACCCAGGGCATTTGGTTCAAATTGAGCTTGTAGTCCTGCGAGGAGTTTGGCGCTCCTATTACGCACTGCACCGCGAGTTGACTTGCGACTCAACACTCGAACTCATGAGCGGACCTCACAGTTGCCTCGACAGCGACCGATTTCGGAACTTCGCTCCCGCTCTTTTCCTGTCGCGCCTCCGCCCCCCGATAGCAGTTGGCCCCAAGAGAAATCGATGCTCATGGGCACGGGCGGCCTTCCACCCCAGCGACGAAAGCCTGTCGCCGGAGTTTTGCGAATGGGTGATCGAGTTGGGGAGTGGCGCCTATCTCGCCCTCTATCGCTACGACGGGAAAGAAGTCGTAATCCTGGCAGTGCGGCATGGGCGCGAGCTTGGCTACTGCCCCGAAGATCTCGCGTAAAGTCTCGCCAAAACGGCGTTCCCTGACCCCATCCATCGCCAAGCGCCAACACTGGTAAACTAGAGACTCATGATCCTCCCGTTTGTCCGCGAGGTCTTTGCGGAGCTGGAGCACTCTTCGGGATTTGAGCGCGTAAGCAGGCATCTGAGCCTGGGTGCGGGGCGGAGACGTGTCTCTGGGCTGACGGCGACGGCTCGGTCGCTCTATATCCCGCTGATGGCACGGGCTGCTAAGCAGCTTGCGATCGTGATAGTTGCCGATAACAAAGCTGCCGAAGCACTGGAGCCGATGCTTAAGGCCGGCTGCGAGCTGACGGGCGCGGTGGATCCGGCGCGCGTGGTGCGCTTCCCGGCCCACGATGTGCTTCCCTTCGAAAATCTCTCCCCACATCCCGACCTGCAGGAGCAGCGGGCCGCTGCCCTATGGAAGCTGGCGACCGGGGCCGTGGATATCCTGATTGCGCCGGTCGAGTCGGCGGCGCTCAAGCTCTTTGACCGCGAGTATTACGCCGGCTTGGCCGTTGCCTTGCGGCGCGGCGAAGAGGTGGACGTCGAGGTGCTTACCAGCCACCTGGCCTCGGTGGGCTATACGCAGATGGACCTGGTCGAAATGCCGGGGCAGTTCACGCGGCGCGGCGGAATTCTCGACGTGTATTCGCCGGAGGCCGACCGCCCGGTGCGCATCGAGTTTTTCGGCGACGAGATCGAAACCATTCGCAAGTTCGATCCGGAGACGCAGCGGTCGCAATCCGGCCTGGACGAGACGCAACTGCTGCCGCTGACCGAGACCCCGGTGACGGAGCGGCTGCTGGCCGCGGTCCATGCCCGGTTGAGCAGGCAAAGGATTGAAGGCGAAGACGAGGAAATGGCGGCAGAGGCCGCGGCTGCCGAAGGCGTCAGCGTGTTTCCGGGATGGGAGTTCTTCAGCGCGGTGGCGGGAGCAGAAAAGTCGCTGCTAACGCTGCCGCCGAAATGCGCGCTGTTTGTCGAAGAGCCGGCGATGGTGCGCAACCAGATCGACCGCTGGTGGAACAAGGTGGAGCAGCGGCACGAACGGTCGGCGATTGGATCGCTGATCACGCCCGAGGATATTTATCTCCGGCCTGAAGTTTTGCAGGCGCAGCTTCAGTCGCACATGGGACTCGACCTCGACCAGTTGGGCGCGATCGACGTTCTGGATGCAGATTCCACGCTGGGCGAGATCGAGCTGAACACGCGGCCGACGCTCCGGTTTCATGGATCGATTCCTGCGCTCACCGAGCAACTGAAAAGCCTGATGCAGGCCGAGACGCGCATTGTGCTGGCCGCGCCGAACCAGGGCGACGTTGAACGGCTGGCCACCGTGCTGCGTGAATACCAGATTCCTTACCGGCTGGGCAGCCGCACCATGCGCCCCGGCGGCGAGACAGTGCTGGACGAAGCCAGTTACATGGCCGGCGACCTGCGCGTGCCGATTATTGTGCGGACGCCGCTTTCCGCCGGTGTCAGTTTCGCCGACGTGAATCTGATTCTCTTCGGCGCCAACGATCTATCCGATGAAGCCGACGTGGCGGCCCGCCCCGAGCCGAAGCGATCGAAGACGGCGGCGTTCGTGTCCGATTTCCGCGACCTTACGATCGGCGACTACGTGGTCCATGTCGAGCACGGTATTGCGCAATACCAGGGCCTGAAGGAAATTGTGCAGGATGGGCTCTCCGTCGAATTCATGATTCTTGAGTTCGCTGAAGCTGCAAAGTTATATGTGCCGCTCACGCGGCTGGACCTGATTCAGAAATACCGCTCGACAGATGCGGGACCGGCGCCGGTGCTGAACAGGCTGGGCTCGCAGCAGTGGGCCAAGACCAAGGCGCGCGTCCGCAAGGCCATGCAGGACATGACCGCCGAGTTGTTGAAGCTCTACGCCGAGCGAACCACCGCGCAGGGCACGGCCTTCTCGAAGGACAACGAGTTTCAGCGTGAATTTGAAGGTTCGTTTGACTACAACGAAACCGAAGATCAGCTCTCGGCGATTCGCGCCATCAAGTACGACATGGAATCGACCACGCCGATGGACCGGCTGCTGTGCGGCGATGTGGGCTATGGAAAAACCGAAGTCGCGATGCGTGCGGCGTTCAAGGCCGTGCAGGATGGCAAGCAGGTTGCCGTGCTGACGCCCACAACGATTCTGAGCTTTCAGCATTTCGAGACGTTCAAGAAGAGATTCGCGCAGTTCCCCATCAATATTGAGATGATTTCGCGATTCCGCACCGCGAAGGAACAAAAGCTGATCGTGGAACAGGTGGAGAAGGGCAAGGTCGATATCCTGATCGGCACGCACCGCCTGCTCTCGAAAGACATCAAGTTTCAGGATCTCGGCCTGCTGGTGGTGGATGAAGAGCAGCGCTTCGGCGTGCGCCACAAGGAGCGGCTGAAGCAGATGCGCAAAGAGATCGACGTGCTGGCTATGAGCGCCACGCCGATTCCGCGCACATTGCACATGTCCCTCGTTGGCCTGCGCGACATGAGCGTCATCGAGACGCCGCCCAAGGACCGCATGGCGATTCAAACCGTAGTGGCGAAGTTCGATGAGAAGATCGTGCGCTCGGCCGTCGAGGTCGAGCTGGAGCGCGGCGGGCAAGTTTATTTTGTGCACAATCGCGTTGAGTCGATCTACGAAATTGCGTCGCGGATTCAGGAGCTCGTGCCGGCAGCGCGCGTTGCGGTTGGCCACGGGCAGATGAGTGAGACCGAGCTCGAGCGCGTGATGCTGGCCTTCATGCGCCACGAATACGACGTGCTGGTGGCGACCACGATTATTGAGAACGGGCTCGATATTCCGCTGGCGAATACCATGCTCATCAATCGTGCGGACCGGCACGGGCTGAGCGAGTTGTACCAATTGCGCGGGCGCGTGGGGCGCTCGAACCGGCGTGCCTATGCTTACTTGTTGATTCCGAAAGACAGCGAATTGACGGAGATTGCGCGTAGAAGGCTAGCCGCTTTGAAGGAGTTCAGCGACCTGGGCGCGGGGTTCAAGATAGCCGCGCTCGATCTGGAGTTGCGCGGCGCGGGCAACATGCTCGGCGGCGAACAGAGCGGGCACATCGAAGCGGTTGGCTTCGAGTTGTACACGTCCATGCTTGAAGCCGCCGTGAAGGAGATGAAGGGCGAGAGCAGCGAGGAGCGGCCGGCCACGCAGTTGAATCTTGGCATTGCGCTGCGCATCGACGAGAGTTATGTGCCGGAGGAGAATCAGCGGCTGCGCCTCTACAAGAAGATCGCAGGCGCCGCGAGCGAGGCAGCCGTGGCCGAGGTGCGTGCGGAGTTGGAAGACCGCTACGGCGCGCCGCCGGATGCCACCGTTTTTCTGCTGGAAGCTGCGATGCTGCGCCTGGAATCCGAGCGCATGGGTATTGCGCAGATCGACCGCAAGCGCAGCGAGCTGCAAATACGCTTTATGGAAAATGCGCCAGTCGATCCGCGGCACCTGATGCGGCTGGTAGCGCGCAACGCCAAGCGGGGCGCGCAGTTTACGCCGCAAGGACTCTTGAAATTCCCTCTTGTGGCTACGCGGTCCGACGAGATCTTCCTGGAAATTCACGAGTTGCTTGAGAATTTGGCCTCCGCGCCGGTCGGCGCATGAAATCCCAGCCTTTGACTAGAGAGGAAATATGAAAAGAGCCACTGCCCTACTCGCGATTGGAGTGTTTATGTCCGCCGGAATGTTTGCCAGCGCCGCCGCTGAGAACTGGAAGCAGCAGTTCGCGAAGGTCTCCGATGAGTACTTCGACCAGGTGTATTTCTACTATGCTCCAACCAATGGAACAATGGTCGGCTATCACCAGTTCGACGGACAACTGGAAGATTACTCGCGGAAGAATATCGATGCGGAAGTCGCTGCGCTCAAGGTCTACGAGAAACGCATCGAGGCGATTCAGCCCGATGCTGCGGCCGGGGATTTTGTTCCACGGAGCGACCGCGAGATGGTGCTGGCAAACATTCAATCACAATTACTGACGCTAGAGACGATTCGTCCGTGGGAGAAGAATGCGGACAACTATTCGAGCACCTGCGCGAATGCCGCGTTTGTGCTGATGGAGCGGAAGTTCGCTTCGCCGGACGAGCGCCTTCGCTCTCTGATTGCACGCGAGAAGCAGATGCCTGCGCTGCTCAACGAGGCGCGTGTAAATCTGAAGAATCCGCCGCGCATTTTCACGGAGATTGCCATCGAGCAGTTGCCGGACATCGTCACATTCTTTGAGCACGATGTGCCGCTGGCCTTTGCCGATGCCAAGGACCCGGCGTTGAAGGCCGAGTTTGCGCAGACGAATGCGGCGGTCATTGCCGGATTGAAAAGCTATCTCGACTGGCTGAAGATAGATCTACTGGCGCGCTCGAATGGAGATTTTCGCATTGGGGCAACTGCGTTCAGCCAGAAGCTGAAGTACGACGAGATGGTGGACATTCCACTGGACAAGCTGCTGGAGATTGGCTGGGCAGATCTGCGCAAGAACCAGGCGCACTTCCAACTGGTTGCGCATGAGTTGGAGCCGGACAAGACGCCGAGCGCCGTGCTCGAGGAACTTGGCGAGAATCATCCTGCGCCGGGACAATTACTGGATGCGTTTCGCGCTACGTTCGATAGCCTGGTGGGTTTTATTCGCACCCATCATATTGTTACTATCCCATCCGATGTGCGGCCTATCGTCGAAGAGACGCCGCCATTCATGCGTGCCACAACTTTTGCCAGCATGGACACGCCGGGACCATTTGAGACGCACGCTACCGAGGCCTACTTCAACGTAACCTTGCCCGATCCATCGATGACGCCTGCGCAGGTTGAGGGCTACATGCATTCGTTCAACATCGGCACGGTAATTTCGACGGCGGTGCATGAGGCTTATCCGGGACACTACGTGCAGTTCCTCTGGCTGCCGCAAGCGCCAAGCAAAGTTCGCAAGATTCTGGGCGCGAACACCGATGTCGAAGGGTGGGCGCACTACACCGAGCAGATGATGCTGGATGAAGGTTATGGCCAGCCCGGTGCGGGAGCGAAGGATGAGCGCGAAGCAAAGTTTCTGCGTCTTGGACAGTTACAGGACGCACTGTTGCGTAATGCGCGCTTCATCGTCGGTATTCAAATGCACACTGGCACAATGACCATCGAACAGGCCGAAGAGTTCTTTCAGAAGGAAGGATACCAATCGAAGGAAACGGCCGTTGTGGAGACCAAGCGTGGAGCGGGCGATCCGACGTATCTCTATTACACGCTGGGCAAGCTGGAAATCATGAAGCTGCGCGAAGACATGAAGACGAAACAGGGCGCGGCCTTCTCGCTGGAGAAGTTTCACGACGATTTTCTAAAGCAGGGATTTCCGCCGGTGAAGATTGTGCGCGAGGCGCTGCTGGGGGACGATTCGCCGACGCTCTGAAGTTATAACAATCCCGACGAACCGTTACGAAGTCAGCGAGTTAGTAAGTCGAGTAAGGGGATTACTAACTCGCTTTTCTTATGCCTTCCACTTGATGTTACAGCCGATGGATGGGTTTTGATCCGTTGGAACGGGCTTACCGGCCAGTGCCAGGTCAATGGCTGCCCGCAGGTCTTTGCCGGTGACGGAGACACCGTTGCCGGGGCGGCTTGCGTCGAACTGGCCGCGATAGACGAGATGGAAGCCGGCGTCGAAGAGATAGAAGTCCGGCGTGCAGGCAGCATCGTAGGCCTTAGCGACAGACTGCGTTTCGTCGTAGAGGTAGGGAAAGCCGAATCCGAAGGTCTCGGTCTGTTGCTTGAGGCCGGCGGGGCTGTCGGCGGGATGGGTGGTTGCGTCGTTCGAGCTGATGGCGACGATGGCAAGAGGCTGCGCTGCATAGTCCTTGCCGAGCTTCGCCAATTCAGTTTCGATGTGCCTGACGAAAGGGCAATGGGCGCAGATAAACATGACCAGCAGCGCCTTCTTGCCGCGAAAATCGTCGCGGCGAACGGTGTTGCCACTCGCCACATCGGTGAGCGCGAAGTCAGGGGCGATGGTTCCCAGTGCGAGCATGGTGGATGCTGTTTGTGCCATGGAATTTTCTCCTCGATGAGGGATGATTTCAGTTTCGTCGAATCCAAGGTCTCAGAAGCGAGACCCATTCGACTTTCGCTCAGTGCAGGCTCTGGGGCACCCGAGCTTTATAGTCGCTGCTAAAACAGTGGCGTCTGGCGGCCCGGCGCTGCAATGCCGAAGTGTTCATACGCAAGGCGCGTGGCGACGCGGCCACGCGGGGTGCGGTCGAGAAAACCAATCTGGATGAGGAAAGGCTCATAGACTTCTTCCAGAGCATCTTCCTCTTCGGCCAGGGTTGCGGCCAGCGTGCCCAGGCCGACTGGGCCGCCGTCGTATTTCTGAATAATGGTGAGCATGAGGCGGCGGTCGATTTCGTCGAAGCCGTGCGCGTCCACCTCGAGCATGGTAAGGGCGGCGTTGGCGGTGGGGCGATCGATGCGGCCCGAGCCGCGAACCTGCGCGTAGTCGCGAACGCGGCGAAGCAGCCGGTTGGCGATACGCGGCGTTCCGCGGGAACGAAGGGCAATTTCAGCAGCGCCATCCTGATCGATGGGAATCTGCATCACCTCTGCCGAGCGGGTGACGATGAAGCGAAGTTCCTCTTCGGTGTAGAACTCGAGACGCAACAGAATGCCAAAGCGAGAACGCAAGGGCGACGAAAGCAGGCCGGGCCTGGTAGTGGCGCCAATAAAAGTGAAGGGGCGAATCTCCATCACGTGCGTGCGCGCCGCGGGACCCTGCCCGATGATGATGTCGAGTTTGTAGTCCTCGAGCGCGGTGTAGAGTTTCTCTTCCAGCACCGGCTGCATGCGNNAGGAAAAGCACCTGGCGCTCGCGCAAATTGGTCAGGATGGCGGTGAGGTCGCCCTGGATCTGGAGGGCGGGGCCGGAGGTTTGCTGGAAGCCCACGTCGAGTTCATTGGCAATGATGGTGGCAAGAGTGGTTTTGCCCAGGCCTGGAGGCCCGAAGAGAAGAACGTGATCGAGCGCCTCGCCGCGCGATTTTGCGGCTTCAAGCGCGATGGCAAGTTGCTCTTTGGCCTTGGTTTGGCCGATGAACTCACCCAGCCAGCGGGGGCGCAGTTTGAGTTCAAAGCCCTGCTCTTCGTCGGCGCGGGCGGCGCTGACTAGACGTTCCGGAGTGTTGTCGCGGGCGATGGCCATGCTGGAAGAAGTGTAGCGGTTGGCGGCTGCCTGGGCAAAGGGCAGGATGAGTTGCCGCAATCCAGGAGCAGGGTTTGGTGAGCCTTCTGCCCTGCCGATCCATTACATGCGGGAGTCGCCAGTTGGCGTGTAGTGCCTATCGGCGGCACGGCGATCAAGTACCGGGCGATCAAGTCCGAAGCCCCTGAGCGGTTTAGACTGGAACCTGTCCTTCTGACGCGATGACCCACCGGTTCGGAATCCTTCGCCGCTTTCGCTTCAATCTGCCGCAGCGCATTGCGGCTGGATTGCTGGCGCTTTTTCTCATTCAAGGGCTCTGGCTCACGGGGCGCCAAACACTGACAGGCCAGGACTACCAATATGCGCGGTGCGGGCGCGAGACGTGGGAACGGCCCTCGGCGCTGGCCGGATACTACACAACCTGTGGCAACATTCACGACGGAATTCTGGCCTACAGGCTGGCGGGACTGCCGCTCACGCTGAATCTTCTTGTCGAGCGAGGACTTGATCGATTCCGCAAGCCCGAGGACCGGGTAGTGCAGGCAGGCGGCGAGATCAACACATGGGAACTGCGCCACCAGATGACGCATATCCTGCTGCTCATGCGTCTGCCATTCTTGTTCGCAGGGTGCCTGCTGGGCGGATGCATCTGGTGGGTCACGCGGCGGCTCTATGGCAATCTGGGCGGGTACACGGCGCTGACGCTTTATTGCTTTTCCCCCGCGGTGCTGAAGGCCTGTGTGACGCCAAATCCGGAGATGCTTGCCGCGTTGGGTGTTTACGGCGGCGTCTACACGTGCCTCGGCGTGGCCCACGCCATGCAAGGACCGCGCCGCAAATGGCGGCCACGCATGGTGCTGCTGACTTTGCTCTTCGGCGTGGCAGCCGCGTCGCACATCGCCGCTCTGCCGATTGTGGCGCTGCTGGGGCTGGCGCTGATGCTGTGGGTGGCTGAAGGACACAGGAGCCAGGCGCTGCCCGTGGTGCTGATGGCGACGGCTGGCGCACTGGCGCTGCTGTTTGTCTGCTATGGTTTTTCGCCGGATGCCTTCAGCTATGTCTTCCGCTCGGCGGCCGGGCTCCTTTGGTTTTCCCTGGATCCCGCACGGCGATTCTTCAGCGCGCTGGGCAATGCCGGCATTACGGTGGCTGCGTGCGCAGCACTGGCGCTTTATCTTGGACTCCGGCGGTCGCGCTACTTCGGTAACACAACTCCGCTGCTTTGTTTTCTGGTTCTAGTCCTGCTCGTCTTGACGGGCACCCCGGGAAGTCCGTGGCTGTGGGCGCTGCCTTTTCTGTTCACGTTTGTTGGCGGCGTGTTTGCCGATGCGTACGAAAGTCCGCGGGGAAGGCTTGCGCTTGCGGCCGGCGGCGCAATCGTGCTGCTGCAAGCGGTCTTCTGCCTGCTCAGCTTGCCGGGGTTGCTGTAGAGCGATCCCTCGCCGCCTTGCTTCAGGTTGCCGCGACAAGGATAAAATGCATTACACAACATTAGGCATTATGAGACATAATCTGCTATTATTTTGAAGTAGGCGGCCTGAGCCGGGAGCTGAGCTGGCCTGTGGTGAGGGTGAGATATGGCTCAGCATCAGCGGCAAGCGGAGGGTTTTACAGACGGGGTTGAAAAGCAGTGGGTGGTCATTTTTCACGACGATTTTATCCCTGAGTACAGGGAATTGTCCGAACCGGTTCAAGATGCATTGGTAGCCCTGACGACGATTCTTCGCGAGAAGGGTCCGCTCCTGGGACGGCCGCAAGTCGATACGCTGAAGGGTTCACGCCACGCGAACATGAAGGAATTGCGCTTCGATGCCGATGGGCGCGTGTGGCGCGTCGCATTTGCCCTTGACCCAGAGCGCAAGGCCATCTTGCTGGTGGCCGGAGACAAGGGCGGAGTGGCCAAGCGCCGATTTTATCGCGAGATGATTCTTGTGGCCGATAGAAGATTCGATCGACACCTGAACGCGTTTCGTTCACAGAAGAGGAGATTGTGATGCCAGTAACCCTGGACGAAATACTGAATGAGATGCCGGCGGAGCGTCGAGCGCGTATTGACCAATTGGCGCAGGGGATGCGGGAGGAGATGAACCTCCGCGAGGTGCGCCGTTTGCGCAAGCTGACTCAGGCACGGCTGTCAAAGAAGCTCAAGATCGGCCAGGAGGGAGTTTCTCGGATCGAAAAGCGGTCGGACCTGTACATATCGACTTTGCGGAGCTATGTCGAGGGGGTGGGTGGCAAGTTGAAGCTGGTGGTTGAATTGCCGGATCGCGCGCCCGTCATTCTGGCCGGACTGGGCGAGAATGCGACCGCGAAAAAGCCCAAAAAGAAGATCCGAGCTGCAGCAAAATCGAAGCTCAAGACACGCCGCGCAGCGTGAAAATCCGGCACGACGGGCAACGGGAAGCACTCGGCCTATAAACTCAAGCAATATAAAGACTTATTTCACGTTTTCCACCTTGCTAAAGCGGCCCTTCGGCGCGTAAAATACTTGCATAGCCTGCGGACCCGGCCCCGCCTTCACCGGACCCTTTTTGCCGCCCTCCGCAGAGCTCAAGAAAAACCCTATGGCAGACGATCAGAATCCCCAGCTCCCTCTCGATGGCGGCACGCCGCCCAACAGCGGCACGAACTTTCTCCCCATGAACATCGAAGAGGAGATGCGGCGCTCTTATCTCGCCTATTCCATGTCGGTCATCGTGGGACGCGCGCTGCCCGATGCCCGCGACGGGTTGAAGCCCGTGCACCGGCGCATCCTTACTGCGATGGATCGCGAAGGCCTGCAGCACAACAAGAGATATTCCAAGTGCGCCGGCGTGGTAGGCGAGTGCTTAAAGAAATATCACCCGCACGGCGACTCGTCCGTTTACGACGCGCTGGTGCGCATGGCGCAGCCCTGGTCGTTGCGCTATCCGCTGGTGGATGGGCAGGGAAACTTCGGCTCGGTGGATGGCGATCCGCCGGCGGCTTATCGCTATACCGAGTGCCGCATGGAGCGCATCGCCGAAGAGATGATGGCCGACATCGAGATGGAAACCGTCGACATGACGCCCAACTTCGATGAGACAACCGATGAGCCGACGGTGCTTCCCACAAGGGTCCCAACCCTGATCGTGAACGGGTCGAACGGCATCGCCGTGGGCATGGCCACCAACATTCCGCCGCACAATTTGACTGAAGTCATCAACGCCACCATCGCCCTGGTGAAGAATCCCAATGGCGGCTTGGCGGAAGTGCTGAAGCACGTGCTTGGGCCGGACTTCCCAACCGGCGGATTTCTTTATGGAAAGTCAGGAATTCCCGCGGCGTACAAGAGCGGCCGTGGCCGCTTTTTGATGCGGGCCCGAACCGCGCTCGAGAACCTGACCAAGGAACGGCAGGCGATCATCGTCACCGAGATTCCCTANNCAGGTGAACAAGTCCAAGCTCATTGAGCGCATCGCCGAGCTGGTCAACGAAAAAATCGTGGACGACATCGGCGACGTGCGCGACGAAAGCGACCGCGACGGAATGCGCATCGTGATCGAGCTCAAGCGCGGCGCGCAGCCGGAGATTGTGCTCAACCAGCTCTACAAGCACACATCCATGCAGGAAAGCTTCTCCATGATCTTCCTCGCGGTGCTGAATGGGCAGCCGCGGGAGCTGGGTCTCGACCAGGCAATCCAGGCCTTCATCGATCATCGCGTCGACGTGGTGCAGCGGCGCACGGTCTTTCTTCTCCGCAAGGCCCGCGAGCGCGAGCACATTTTAGAAGGCTTGAAGATTGCGCTCGACAACCTGGACACGGTGATCAAGATCATTCGCGCTTCGGGCTCCAGGGCCGAGGCTCGCGAAAACCTGTATGCGTGGGGCAAGGGCAGCGAGATCGTCATCACCCTCGACCGCACCCGGTTGCCGCACGAAGAAAAGGGCCTGACGCTCCGGCAGATCGACGCGATTCTCGAACTGCAACTCTACCGGCTGACGCAACTCTCCATCGACGAGCTGCTGACCGAATTGAAGCAAGTGCGTGAGCGGATTGCCGAGTACGAGTCGATCCTGGCCAGCGACGTCAAGCTGCGCGCCGTGATTGTGAAGGAGCTTGAAGAGGTTCGCGACAAGTACGGCGACGCGCGGCGCACCCAGATTGTGGACGAGAGCGCAGAGCTGCAGCTTGAAGATCTGATCGCCGACGAGCAGGTCGCCGTGACGGTGAGCCACCAGGGCTACCTGAAGCGGACGCCGATCTCGATCTATCGCTCGCAGCGGCGCGGCGGCTCGGGACGCATGGGCATGAAGACGCGCGAAGAAGATTTCGTCTCGCAGCTCATCATCGACTCTACCCACGCCTACCTGCTCTGCTTTACCAACTCCGGCCGCGTGTACTGGCTCAAGGTGTACGAAGTTCCCGACGTGGGTGCGGCAGGCAAGGGCAAATCCATGCAGAGCCTGCTCGACCTGCAGCAAGGCGAAAATGTGCGCGCCATTCTGCCGGTGCGCGACCTTGAAGAAGAGGGCAAGTACATCTTCTTTGCCACGCAAAAGGGCACGGTCAAGAAGACGCCGCTCAAGGACTTCTCGAACGTGATGGCGCGCGGCATCATCGCCATCGGCATCGACAAGGACGACGAGCTTGTCGCTGCCCGCATCACCGACGGCTCGCAACTGGTCTTCCTGGCCACGCATCTCGGCATGGCCATCCGCTTCGACGAGTGCGATGTGCGCTCGATGGGCCGCCCTGCCTACGGAGTGCGCGGCATCGCGCTGGCCAAGAACGATTACGTTGTCGGAACCGCAATCACGCCGAAAGAACATGCGCCGGGCGACTATCGCATTCTCTCCGTGACAGAGAACGGCTTTGGCAAGCGCACCGATGTAGACCAGTATCGCCTGCAAACCCGCGGCGGCAAGGGCGTCAAAAACATGGCCGTTACGCCGCGCATTGGTCGCGTTAACACCATTCAACTGGTCGACGACACCAGTGAATTGATGGTCATCAGCCAGTTCGGCAAGATCATCCGTTGCGACACCAAGACCATCCGCGCCGCCGGCCGCGCCACGCAAGGCGTCCGCATTCTGACCCTGGAGCCGGACGACAAGGTAGCCGCCGCGGTCATCATCCCGCCCGAAGAGCTGAAGGACGACGAGCCGACGCTGCTGCAATAGGATTGCTGGATTCGCCCCGAGCCCCAACCCTTTCCGTATTTCGCTGGGGAAGGGTTGGCTCCCACAAATCTCATCCGCATTCCATGCGGTCTGTGGAGGACTGGATTAGATCGTCCAGTCCTCCACAATAAGGCCCCTGACCCTTTCGAACTCGCGCGTATTAGCAGTCACCAGAATCAGGTTTCGGCGGAAGGCCTGCCCGGCAATCAGCGTGTCGTAATCGCCAATGCGCTGGCCCTGCCGTTCGAGTTCGGCGCGAATCTCTCCGGCGGCCTGGGCATCCTTCGCGGAATAGTCAAGTACAGCAACAGCGCGGTCCAGAAAATCCGTAAGCCGATTAGCGTTTTGAACGACGCGCTCGCTCTTGGCGACGTTATACCAAAGCTCGTGGGCAACAATCGAAGAGGTTGCAAGGGCCTCCCCTCGCCGAACCGCTTGGGCTGACCGCGCACGAACCTTGGGTGATGTTCCGTTAATCAGCGCAATGCAGACGTTCGTATCGAGCAGGTAGTTCACTTGAAATACTCACGAATAGGGGCAAGATTCTGTTTGCGCCCCTCGGGAAAAATCGGATCGGCGCCCATGGCATCCATCCGCGCAAACAACTCTTCCATCGATTCCTTCTTTGCGTCCGGCACCGACTCCAGCAGCACGCCCGCGCCCATGCGGGTCACGCGCACCTGGTCGCCCTCGAAACGAAACTCCTTGGGCAGCCGCACAGCCTGGCTGCGGCCATTCCAGAACAGCTTCGCGCGGGCGAAATTCGCATTCGATCCGGTCTTGGCGGCCATTGAGTACCCCTTTCGATCTATGACAATAGTATATATCATTTCAGAATGGGCTGCCAGAGTGCCCTCAGGATGTCGTTGGGATGCGCAGGCAAAAGCACGGGGTACGATGGAAAGACAGGCATGTTTCGATTTCGCCCGCAAATTCCTAGGATTCACGAGGTAAGACGCTCCATGCCGGCAACCGGGGCCAAACCGTCGGGCACGACAGATGAAACGGACGCGGCGCAGGCTGTCCGCCAGATGTTCGACTCGATTGCGCCCCGGTACGACCTGCTGAATCATGTGCTCTCCGCCAACGTCGACAGGCTTTGGTGGCGGCGCACGGCGCGGCGCTTCCGGCCCATCCTCGCCGATCCCGATGCGTCCGTCCTCGACATCTGTTGCGGCACCGGCGACATGACCATGGCGCTGCTCAAGCATAGGCCCCAGGGTGCGCGGCCAATTCTTGCGGCGGATTTTGCCCGCGCGATGTTAAGTCGCGGAGCCCTCAAATTCGGCGGGCCGGGCGTGGGCGCGCGCGCAGCGGGTGCGGCTTATGCAGTCCCGCTGGAAGCCGACGCGCTGCATCTGCCGCTCAAAGACGCGTCGCTCGATCTGATCGTGACAGCCTTCGGATTCAGAAATCTGGCCAACTACGAGGCCGGCCTGCGCGAGTTCAACCGCGTGCTTAAGCCGGGCGGGCAACTGGGCATTCTCGAATTCAGCGAGCCCGGAGGCCTGATGGGCAAAGTCTATGCAGTCTACTTCCGGCGCGTGCTACCCGCTATCGGACGGTTGATATGCGGTAAAAACGGTCCTTACAACTATCTGCCCACCTCGGTAGGCAATTTTCCGCCGCCCGCGAAGATGCTGGCGCTGATGCAGTCCACCGGCTACGAAGGATGCGGCTGGCAGCCCTACACCTTCGGAATTGCCGGGTTGTACACGGCCAAGCGCTCGCTTGTAGTCTAAGAACCTAATGACTCGCGCCGCTTCCATCTCGCCCGTTGTGAATGAGCCAGCGATGACCGTTGCGGAATCTTCCGCGGCCAAGCGACGTGTCGCGCGGCGTTCCATGCTGGCTGCGGCAGCCATGACGCTGTTGAAGCTCGCGGCGGGTCTGCTGTCCGGATCGCTGGGCGTGCTATCGGACGCGGCCCACTCCGGACTCGACATGGTGGGCGCGGCGCTCACTTTCTTTTCAGTACAGGTGAGCGACAGACCGGCCGACGAAGATCACACCTACGGCCACGGCAAAATTGAAAACCTTTCCGCATTTTGCGAAACCATCCTGATGGCCATCTCCTGCGGGTGGATTATCTGGGAAGCACTAGACCGCATCGTCCACCACTCCATGGAATTGCATCACTCCATTTGGCCGGTGCTGGTGCTGCTGACTTCAATCTGCGTGGACTACTGGCGTTCCCGGCAACTGCGCGCCGTGGCCCTGCGCACCGGCTCTCCAGCGCTGGCAACCGACGCATTTCACTTTGCCAGCGACATCTGGGCCACTCTCGCCGTGCTTGCCGGGCTGGGCGCCAGTTGGGTAGGCGCGCATTACGGAATCGCCTGGCTCAAATATGCCGATCCGTTCGCCGCCGTTGTTGTTTCAATCATGATTCTGCGGCTCACGCTGATGCTGGGCCGCGAGACCGTGGCCGTCCTGATGGACGAGATCCCGGCCGAGACGCGGCGGCGGCTGGTGCGGGAAGTGGAACAGGTGGAGGGAGTGATGGCGGTGGAGCAGGCGCGTGTGCGGCGCGCCGGCGCGGGCTATTTCGCCGATCTCACGCTGGCGCTGCCGCGGCGGTTCACGTTTGAGCACACGGGAGAACTGGTGCAGTCGGCCACCGATGCGGTGCATCGCGCGCTTCCGCAGGCCGATGTGGTCATCCACACCGTGCCGCGCGAGGCCCGCGCCGAGAGCATCTTCGACCGCATACGGGCCGTGGCCGCGCGCAATAACGTCAGCGTCCACGAATTGAGCGTGCAGTCGCTCCATGGGCGGCTGCGCGTCGAGCAGCATGTGGAACTCGACGAAAAAATGCCGCTGCGCGTGGCGCACGGCTTCGTCAGCGCGCTGGAGGCGGAGATCCTGCGCGAAGCGCCGGAAATCGACTCCGTGCTGACCCACATTGAGAGCGAGCCGGCCACCATCGAGCAACCAGAAGAGATGGTCGAGGAAGACCGCAAGATCGAACACGCGCTGCGGATGGCGGCCCGCCTGTTTCCTGAAATTGTGGACGTGCATGAAATTATGGTGGGCCGTTCTGCCGAGCACATCTATCTTTCATGCCATTGCACCCTGCCCGACAATTTGCCCATGCAACAGGTGCACCTGGTGATTACCGCGCTTGAAGATCGCTTCAAGCTGGAGTGCCCGGAGGTGCAGCGGGTAAACATCCATCCCGAACCGGTGACGGACAATTTACGATAAGACGCGAGAGGATGTTTTTTCAGAGGAGTAAGCCGCGAGGATGAACAGCCGTTCGATCGTGAATTTCTTTCAGGTTGCGTCGCTGCTCCTGGTGCTGGTGGTAGTGGCGCTGCTTGCCGCGATCGCCACCATGCATTTCGCCATTCACGGTGCCGAGGTGGAGGTGCCGTCGCTGAAGGGAATGACGGTGGCCGATGCGCGCAGCGAGACCGCCGGCCTGGGGCTGAATCTGAATGTGGACAATCGCTACTATTCCGCCGACGTGGCGCCGGGGCATATTCTCACGCAGTCACCCGCGCCGGGAACAGTGGTTCGGCGGGAGTGGCAGGAACGCGTGTCTGAGAGCCTGGGTCCGCAAATGGTCGACGTGCCGAACACGGTAGGGCTTGAGCAGCGGGTTGCGGAATTGGAGCTGCGCCGCGCGGGGCTTGAGGTGGGCGTCACCGCGAAGCTTCCTTCCGCAACGGTCGCGGAGGGAACGGTGCTGGCGCAGGATCCGCCTGCACACGCGCAGGACATCGCGCAACCTACCGTAAATCTGCTGGTGGCCGCTCCGGACAGCGAGGCGGCGGACGGGTTCGTGATGCCCGACCTGGTTGGATTGCCCGTTGTGAGCGCTCAGAGTGCGTTGACCAAGGTCGGCATCAAGTCTGCGACGCCGCATTATGTAGAGGCGCCCATTGGGCCTTTGGGAACCGGAAGCGCTCTGCCAGTGCAGCCGGTGAAGCCGGGCGCGGTGACGGCGCAAACGCCGCCGCCGGGAGCACGAGTGGACCAGACGACGATCGTCAGGTTGACGGTCGCAAAGTGAGGAGAACAGGGGTCAGAGATCAGGCCGGAGATGCGAGGGGAGGAGACACGATGGGATTGAGCGAAGATCTGGAACGGGTTGCACTGCAGGAACGCGAACTGCAATTGGCGCGCATGGATGAGCAGATGGCCTGGGAGATCGGCCTGCGTCTGCGTACGATGGCTGAAGAACGCGGGCTTGCAATCGTGGTTGACGTGCGGCGCTTCGGGCAGCCACTGTTTTATACGGCGCTGAAGGGAACCACTCCGGACAATGTTTCCTGGGTGCACCGCAAGAGCAATGTGGTGGCGCGATTCCACCGCAGCTCCTATGGAGTTGGCCTGACGATGACGCAGAAGAACTCTTCGCTGGAAGCGAACGGCCTGCCCATCAACGAATACGCCTCGCATGGCGGATCGTTTCCGCTCACCGTGAAAGGCGCGGGGATTGTGGGCAGCGTGACCGTCTCGGGACTGCCGCAGCGCGCCGATCATGAGCTGGTGGTGGAGGCGCTGTGCGGCATTCTTGATCGCGATTACGCGGAGTTGAAACTCGGCCCAGAGTAGCTTGCCGACCGCTCATCGACTCGCGCAGCTTAAGCGGATTCAACCTTCACGCAATTCTCTCCATCATCGCGATGAAGAACCCGTCTGTGTGGAAGACGCCGGGCAGCAGCTTGAGTGTGCCTTCTGGCGTGAGGCAATCGCGCAGCCGCATCGCGCCGGAAGTGGTCAGGGCTCCTTGGCCGCGAAGCGCTTCGATGCAGGATTCAAGCGGGACCAATCTGGCCTTCGCTCCTTCAGCCAAAACCGCCTCGACTACCTGTTCGTTTTCTTCCGGCTCCAGCGAACAGGTTGAGTAGACAACGCGTCCGCCGGGACGCACGGCTCGCAGCGCGGCAGTGAGAATCGCGCGCTGGCGCTCTGCCTGGCGCGGCAGGTCTTCGAGTTTCAAACGATGGCGGATCTCCGGATTGCGGCCGAGCGTACCGGTTCCGCTGCACGGCACATCGGCCAGCCCGAGATCGAAGGCCCCACCTTCCGCCAGAGAAGTTGCATCGGCCAAACAGCATTCAATGCGGTCGCTGTAACCGGCAAGACGCGCGTGCAACTGGGCTAGCCGCTGCGAACTCGACTCGCAAGCAACGATGCGGGCTTGTGGGTTGCGCTCAGCAAGGATGAGCGTCTTGCCTCCGGGAGCAGCGCATGTATCCAAGATCGTTTGCATTGTGCGTGTGCCTCCCTGCCCTGCGATTTCCGCTACCAGTTGTGAGCCTTCGTCCTGAAGACGAACGCGGCCCTCGCGAAACGCCGCCGTCGCCGTCACATCTCCCGAGACAACCGTACGCGTCGCGGTCAGCAATTCACCCGGTGCTAGCTGGATGCCGTCTCGCGCAAGTTCCTCTTCAACTTCCAGCCCCGCAATGCGGATGGTCAGCACCGGTCGCGTCTGCCCGTGCCGGCAGATTGCGCGCGCCGCTTCGATTCCGTAGACATCGGTCCATCGCTCAACCATCCAGGTGGGGTGGGCCTGGGCCAGCGCCAGTTCCGAAGCAGTTTCTTCCGGTAACTCAGCGCGCGAACTATCGCCGGAGAGTTTACGCAAGACCGCGTTCACCATTCCCGACGCAAAGCGGTGTCCCGCTTGCTTGGCCAACTCGACACTCTCATCGATGGCGGCGCGCGCAGGAATGCGATCGAGATGCAGAAGCTGAAAGGCCCCAAGCCGAAGTGCGATCAGAATCTCTGGATCAAGCTTGGCGTTGGGCCTCTTCAGCAAGGCTTGCAGTTGGTGGTCCAGCCGAATCTGCCAGCGCAACACGCCGAGAACAAGCGCCGTTGCCAGATTGCGATCGGGAGCCGAGAGTGCATCGACAGCTTTGCCCCGCAGTAGATCGTCGGAATGCGCTTGACCGCGCTCGACAGCCATCAGAATTTGAAACGCAGCTTTGCGTGCATGAGAAATTGTCTGCATCGCGGTCAACCGAGCCGCGCGTTTTGGGCGCGCGGTGTTCCGCGGAGAAATTCAGCGGCGGCCAGACGCTTCTTGCCTTCGAGCTGAACTTCAATCAACTCAAGCCAGCTTTCACCGGCACACGCAGCGAAAAGCCGGTGATTCTCGACATGAATCAGCCCCGGCTCTATCAGCCCCAACGCCGAAAGACTCGGCCCTTCCGCAGCACTCATGCAATGAACGATGAGCTTCTTGCCGTCGAGCGTCGTAAAAGCGCCGGGCCAAGGTTGAAAGCCGCGCCAGCGATTGTAAAGTTCGTGAGAAGTGCGAGCCGCAAAATCCATGCGCCCGTCTTCGCGATCGAGCAGTGGCGCAAATGTTGCGCCTTCGTGGTTCTGCGGCTCCGGCTTCACGGTTCCATCGGCGAGCCCCTTCAGCGTCTCCACAACCAGTGGCGCACCCGCATGAGCAAGCACATCGAACAGGTCCACAGCAGTTTGATGAGGCGCAATCTCGAAGGTCTGCTGCATCAGAATTGGCCCCGTATCGAGGCCCTCCTCAAGCAGCATCGTTGTGTTGCCGGTATAGGCATCGCCCATGGCCACCGCCCACTGAATCGGCGCTGCTCCGCGATATTTCGGCAGCAGCGAACCATGAAGGTTGATGCAGCCGAACCGAGGCAGCGCCAGCAACCACGGCGGAATGATGCGGCCATAGGCAACAACAACAATGGCCGCCGGAGCAATGCTCTCAAGCTGCGCGCGGAACTCTGCGTTGTTGCGAATCTTTTCCGGCTGCACCACCGCGATCCCCGCGGCCAGCGCGGCCTGCTTTACGGGTGGAGCAGTGAGGTGATGGGTGCGCCCAACGGGACGGTCGGGCTGCGAAACGACCAGGACAATGTCATGCCCCGCCGCGAGCAGCGCCTCAAGCGTGGGAACCGCGAAGCTGGGCGTGCCGCAGAAGACAAGTTTCACAGTTTTACCACTCGCCGTCGGCCTGCATCTTGCGGATCTTGCGCAGATTCAGGCTGCGTTTCAGCGCGCTCATGCGAAACAGAAACAGAACGCCGTCGAGGTGGTCGATCTCGTGCTGCATGGCACGCGCCAGCAAGTCTTCGCCATCCATCTCGAACCATTTGCCTTTTTCGTCCTGGGCGCGGATGCGCACCTTGGCGGCGCGCACCACCTTCTCGCGAATGTCGGGGAAGCTCAGGCAGCCTTCTTCTTCATAGACCTTGCCTTCGCTGAAGGTGATCTCCGGATTGACGATCGCCAGCTTGTCTTTGGGTTTCTTGCCCATGCTCACATCGATCACGGTTACGCGTTTCGACACGCCCACCTGGGGCGCGGCCAGCCCTACGCCCTGGTTGGCATAAGTGGTCTCGAACAAGTCGGCGACCAGCTTGCGCAGTTCGGCGTTGAATTCAGTAACCGGCTCGCCGGGCTGCGACAAAATCGGATCGGGGTATTTGATGATCTTCAAAATCATTTTAGGTTGCTAAAAGCTCCGTATCTGTTCGATGTATCCATCAAAATTTCGTTTCATTTCCAGCATTGAGTCGCCGCCGAATTTCTGCTGAGCCAAGCTTGCAATGGTGAGCGCGACCATGGCTTCGGCGGCCACTCCGGCTGCGGGCACCACGCAAATATCGCTTCGCTCGTAACTTGCGCTGGTTGCTTCACGGGTGTCAAAGCGCACCGATTCCAATGGACGGCGCAGGGTCGAAATTGGTTTCAAATAGCCGCGCACCACGATGTCTTCGCCGTTCGATACGCCCCCCTCAAGGCCGCCGGCGTTGTTGTGCGGGCGGGTAAAGCGCGTCGGGTTACCGTTAGGCTGCTCGGCATAGTGGATGGGGTCGTGGACCTGCGATCCGAACGACTCCGCAGCCGTAACGCCGCGCCCAATCTCGACTGCCTTCACGGCTTGCAGGCTCATCACCGACCAGGCCAGCAGTCCGTCGAGCCGCTCGTCCCAGTTGGCATAGGTGCCCAGGCCGGCGGGAACGCCGTGCGCCACAACTTCAAAAACGCCGCCGACGGTGTCGCCGGTGCGCGAAACCGCCTCAACCTCTTCCTTCATGCGCGCTTCCGTGGTGGGATCGACGCAACTGAGCAGCACTTCATCCTTTGCGCCAACCGCAACGATCTCATCCCAGGTGGCCGTGCGGTCGAGATCTACGCGGCCCACGCGAATCACGTGGCTGGCCACTTCAATCCCCAGAGCCCGCAGCATCAGCTTGGCAAAGGCGCCGGCGGCGACGCGGCCTGTCGACTCGCGGGCCGAGGCGCGCTCCAAAACATAGCGTGCGTCGGGAAAGTTGTACTTTAATACGCCGGCCAGGTCGGCGTGGCCGGGCCGAGGCGAGGCAACCGCCTGGTGCTTGGCTGGGTCGCCGGCCGCAACGGGCAGCTTTTCTTCCCAGTTCTTCCAGTCGCGATTCACAATCTCGATCGAGACGGGCGAGCCGATGGTCTTGCCGTGCCGCACGCCGGAAAGCACGTGCGCCTTGTCGGTTTCGATCTTCATGCGCCCGCCGCGGCCATAGCCCTGCTGCCGCCGCCACAGTTCGCGGTTCACAAAATCAAGATCGACAGGGACACCGGCAGGCAGGCCGGAGATGAGGGCAATCAGCGCCTCACCGTGGGACTCGCCGGCCGTGGAGAAACGGATCATGTTGATTCCATTGTAACGGACCAGTGAACAGTGAACAGTGGGCAGTGAGCAGAGGGATTTTGGTGGCTCCGAGCGGTGTTCAGGGAGAAAGCGATCTCTCATCGCCCCATCAGAAACGCAATCTGCGACTGGCTCTCGGTGACACCCGCCTCGACGCCGGATTCCGCATAGAGAGCCATAGCCTCGTGCCACAGAAATGTCGCCTCATCTGGATCGCCGATATCGGCCATCAGAAGCGCATATCCGCGAATGGTGTTCGCCAGGTCGAGCGGCCGGGTTTGCTCAAGTTTGCGATAGAGTTCAAGAGCTTCTTCGTAGCAGGGCGCGGCCTTCTCCAGTTGACTTTGCTCGCGAAGAATGTCGGCGACGTGCCGGAGACTGTGGGCCAGCAGAAGCGGATCGCCCTGGGTGCGGCGGAGGTCGACCGCATCGCTATAGTGCCTGAGAGCCAGGGCGGCGTTGCCCATGTCCATCTCGATTTGGCCCAACCCGGACAGCGCCTGCGCCAGCAGAAGCCGGTCGTTGGCCTTTCGGCAACGATCGACCGCCTGGGCAAAACAATTCTTGGCATCTGTCAGCCGTTTCTCGCCGCGCGCCTCATAGCCGCGCGCAACAAGTTCAGCCGCCGGGTTCGACATCATTGCGAAAGGGTAGCACGCTGGCGACATGGTTGTCGGCGGCTGTCCTACGGAACAAAATCCTATTCACTGACTTTGGGCCTCTCCCGTACCATGGAGCCCATGAGCTACTTCCTCTTTAAGACTGAGCCTGGCGTCTACTCCTTCGACGATTTCCTGCGCGACAAAGAGACGGTGTGGGATGGCGTGACCAACCCGACGGCCGTGAAGCATCTACGCGAAATGAAGGCGGGAACGAAGTGGATTTTCTACCACACCGGCGAAGAGCGCGCCGCGGTAGGCACAGGGACCGTGGTCAGCGTGGATCCCAGCGATCCAAAGGTGCCTGTGGTGCGCGTCAAGGTGGGCAAGCGTCTGAAAACGCCGAAGACGCTGCCCGCCATCAAGGCGGAAAAGCTGTTTGCCGGTTCGCCGCTGCTGGTCATCGGCAGGCTTTCCGTGGTGCCGCTGACCAAGGAACAGTGGGATTGGTTCCTGGGTTGAGCCGCTTGCATTTCTGCATATTTCAGGATATATTACTGGATATATGCGGAGGGCGTCATGGCAAGCACAGCGCAGGCACGAGCACTGAAGAATTACCGTAAGCGCCTAACCAAGCGCGGCATGGCGCGGTTTGAAGTGCTGGGGCTGGCCGCGGATCGCGACCTTGTGCGCACCCTTGCCAAACGTCTGGCCGAAGATACCCCGGAAGCCGCTGAAATTCGCGCGACCTTGAGCAAGGAAGTCGCGCCCGATTCCCGCAAGAAGGGCGGCATTCTGAATATGTTGCGAAATTCGCCCCTGATGGGGATCGAACTGAATGTAACGCGCAGGCGAGTTAATGCCCGAAAGGTCGATCTTTGAGCCGGTACTTGCTTGACACAAATGTCATCAGCGATCCACTCAAGCCGCGTCCTTCCGACTCCTTGCTTGCATGGCTAGACGATCAGGCCGACGAAGACCTATTTACCAGCTCCCTGAACCTCGCCGAAATCTGGAGCGGGGTTCTCGAGCTTCCTGTGAGCAGAAGGCGTCGGGAGATGGAAACATGGTTTACCGGCCCTCGGGGCCCGCAGGCATTCTTTCGCGGCCGATTGCTGGTCTTCGATGAAAACGCGGCATTGGTGTGGGGGCGGCTTATGTCCGATGGTGTGAAAGCCGGAAGACCCCGTAGCCCCGTAGACATGATTGTTGCCGCCGTCGCCGAAGCCAACGACTGCATACTCGTTACGGACAACGAGAAACACTTTGCCGGGCTGAAGTTCATCAATCCAATGCGCGCAGCGAAATAAGAAACCGCCGCGAAAACTATGGCGGCGTGCCGGCGGACGCACTATTCCCTATTCCTTGCTTTCTCCCAGCCATCGCTTCGTATTCAGCAACTGCCGGTTGTCGAGCGACCAGACTTTGCCCGTCAACTCGTCCGGCCCTTTGCCTTCCCTCAATGATTTCTCAAACTCGCCGCTCACGGCCTGCATCTTGGCGTCCAGATCGTCTACGAAATTTAGCACCAGCGCCTCGGGAATCATGGGCAGCTTGGGCGAGCCAAACTCCAGCTTGCCGTGGTGCGACAGGATCATGTGCAGGACCAGCGTGCGCAGGTGGCTAGGGAAGTCGGGCAGGCCCGCAATCGCCTTCTCAACCATGTCGATGCCCATCTGGATATGGCCCAGCAGCGTGCCTTCGATGGTGTAATCGAAACCGATCTCCCAGGAAAGCTCGCGAATTTTTCCAATATCGTGAAGGACCACGCCGGCGAGCAGCAAATCGCGATCGAGCAGAGGGTAGTGGGCCGCGACGCGATCGGCCAGTGTGAGCAGGCTGACAACGTGCTCCAGCAATCCGCCGAGCCAGGCGTGATGGAGCTGGCGCGCGGCTGGGGCTTCGCGGAAAGCGGCGCCAATGGCCGGATCGCCGAGAATCGTAGTGAGCAGCCGCTTGAGCTCGGGATTGGTCAGGCTGTCGACACTCAGCAGAAGCTGGCTCCAGAGCGCGGCCACGTCGTAGGTGGTCGAAGGCAGCAGGTCGCTCTTGTCTACCTCGGCCGTCTGCGCCAGGCGAAGCTGGTCGATCTTCATCTGTAGCCGATCGTCGAAGCGTGAGGCGCTGCCCCGCGCTTTGACGACGTCGCCCTTCTCGAAATCTTTCGCGATGCGCGGGTCGCCGGGCTCCCAGATGCGCCCTTCGAGCTGGCCGGTCTTGTCGCCCAGGATCAGGCTGAGATAGGCCTTGTTCGTCTTGGTTGTGCGCTGTTGCTTGGCGAGAACAAGAAAGAATCCGTCGAAGAACTTTCCTTCGTCGAAGTTGGCGAGATCGGCAATGTAGATATCTTTCATTCTGCCGAGAAGATTAACGCACCAGGCCGCCATTGCCAAAAACGAAGCGGGCCTGGGAATG
The DNA here is from genome assembly GCA_003142935.1 of Acidobacteriaceae bacterium. GTDB lineage: Bacteria > Acidobacteriota > Terriglobia > Terriglobales > Acidobacteriaceae > Telmatobacter. The sequence continues at coordinate 48,927 of PLOG01000151.1, read as the reverse complement.
TATCCCAGGCCCACCGGTTTTGCCCGATCGGCTCAACTATTGTTGCGGCTGAGGCGTGGGAACCGGCGTTCCCTGATCCTCGCGAGCCGGCGCGGGCGCTCCCGGTTCCTGGGGCGCCGGCGTAAACTGCGGGGTCTGCGGCTTCTCGGATTCAGGCTCCTTCTTCCGGTTGGCCATGCGCGTCTTTTCGCCTTCGGTGGTGGACTTCTTTTTCTTCTTGGAGGCCGTATCGCCAGCCAGCCCCAGCGGGCCCGATTGCGATGCGCGGTCGGCTACCTCGGCGGCATCCGGCGCCTCGGGGGCCAACGCGTCGGGCTGCAGACCCTTCGGCTTGGGCTGCTTGGGCCCCTTGGCACGTTGACTGAAGCGCGTCTTCTTATCCTGTGCCGTCGATTCCAGAGGATTGACCGGCTCGGCGGCATTCGAGGCCGTCTCCGGAAGAGCGCCCGCATTTTCGACTGAGCCGTTGGGTTCCGTGGGCAAAGTTTCGCGCGGCTTTTGGCCAAAGCGAATCTTTTCCTTCTTGCCCGGCTTTTCCACCGCTGGCGCTGCGTTCTTGCCGTGCTTCTTCTTCGTCACCTCGCTCACCTTTACCACCGCCGGCGCAGGAGCGGCCGCAGCCTGCGGCGACTTTTGCCGGAACGTGTGCGTGCTCTCGCGGAAGCGGGTGCGCTCCACCTTCGCCTTCTTCTTCGGCGCGGGCGGTGTATAGGCGCTGTATACCGGCTTGGTCTCGTTGGGGCTTGCGCCGGTGTCAATGTAGCCCGGCTTGATGTCGATAAAGGAATCTTCGCGCACCTTGGTCAGATACGCGCGAATGGCCGGCTCCATCCGGCTCAAGTAAAAGGCGTCTTCAACCTGGCCTTCAACGTCCTTGTACGGCCGAGGACCGCCGGGGATGTGCTGAACGACCTTGAGAATGACGTAGCCCTGGCGGGTCAGAATCGGGTCGGTGAATTGTCCGCTCTTCAGGGGGAAGGTCTTGTCCTCGAGCGCCTTGGGCAGCGCGCCTCTCTGATATTGCCCCAGGTCGCCGCCCTGGGCTGCGGTTGGGCCGTCACTGAACGACTTGGCAAGCTGGCTGAAATCGCCGCCCGCGTGAAGCCGGGCCTCTATGTCCTCGGCCTTGGCCTTGGCAGCGTCAGCCTTGGCTGCATCGGTGGCGCCGGCTGCTCCGGTCGATATAAGAATCTCGCTCAGGCTCTCGCTTTCAGGCTGCGTATAGTCCTGCTTGTGCTGCTCGTAGTAGCGCTCGGCCTCGCCGGGAGTGAATCGGATCTCGGANNTTGAAGTCCTCGAAGGAAACTCCCTGTTCCTTTGCGGCCTTCTCCAGGTCTTCCATGCTATCCAGGTGGTATTGTTTGCGAATCTCGTCCAAACGCTGGATCAGCTCGGTATCGCCCGTAATGCCCAGTTCCTTGCCCTTGGAGAGCCAGAGCTGCTGGTCAATAAGGTTGCGGAGCAGGTCCTTGTGGGACTCGGAGATCTCCTGCAACGTGGCGGCTCCGTGCTGGCGCGCCTCCTGGTCTACTTCGGTCATGGCACGGTCGTAGTCGGAGCGGGTGATGATCTGATCGTTCACCCGGGCGACGATGTCCTCGACCGTATCGCCCCCGTACGGGCTCTGAGGCGCAACATTATTCTGGTTTTGCGCCAACGTGGGAACAGCGAGCAGCGCCGTGCCAAACACAACTGCTGCGGAGATGCGAAGGAATCTTAGGGTCATAAGGTCAGCACACGCCAGGCACAAGGAAACACCACCTGAAGCATAGACGTCATTGTAAATGGCTGGGCAGCAGGTGCGCGATTCCCGGCCCGATTTGGGCCCCACTGCCGATCCACGATGTCGGCCGATTCCCGCCAATCGATGGTCTATCCACAGCCGAATCACCACCGAAACGCGGCCGAATCACCCCGGAACTGCATCCCGGCCACCGCTTTGACAGGCGGCGGAAAATCTCGGTCTTGGCGCCATACCTCAAAGCTCTGTAACAGGGCACGGAATTCAGTCGTGCCGCAAATGTCGCAAAATGATCGTGGGCTTTAGCTCCTGCAAAACTCCACCTCGCGCCAAAATCAGGTTCAGGCCTTTTCTCGCAGCTTGCTAAGGCGGGGAAAGCGATGGCGGCGCGGCGCGCTTTCCGGCGACAGGCCCTACCATGTCCCGGATTTTAAGCAATTCCATTTCTGCACGTCCCCCTATTTATGGATGCCCGCTACCCGAATGGTGCATCCCGGAGTCAAATATTACGGTGCTATACTTAGCCCAAGATGGCTCTGCGGAGTCCCCGTAAGCGGTGTGCCAATCTCTTTAGCCTTGCCGGAATCGGGCAAGGCGAATCTTTCTCGGGGACCAATCCAGCCGCAAGCCGCGGATTGAGACTCGATTGATTGGAAAGCCGCGGATGGGCCCCCTGCCGCATTCGCCGTTCGGAGGTTCCGTCCGCTTATGACTCCTCGCGCCCGCCGCGCACTCTTCACCGTAGTTCTCTTCTTCGCCGTCTGCGCCGTAGTTGGTAGCGTATTGCAGCGCAGAGTGGGCGCGCAGTCCGCGACCGACGAGAGCCAGCTTCGCGACAGCCTCAAGTCGTTCACCGATGTTTATTCGCTGGTGGAAAAAAACTACGCCGAGCCCATCGATGGCGACAAGGCAGACACGGCCATCTACGACGGAGCCATCCCCGGCATGCTCCGCGTTCTCGACCCGCACTCCAATTTTTACGATCCCAAGGCCTACGCCCGGTTGCGCGAAGATCAGCGCGGCCATTATTACGGTGTCGGCATGGTTATCCAGCAGCAGGGCAATAAAGTGTATGTAATCACGCCTTACGAGGGTACTCCCTCATTCCGGGCCGGCATCCACCCTGGCGATATCATCTCGGCCGTCGACGGTAAAACCACCGACGGCTGGACTTCGGACCAGGTTGCCAAAGCGCTGAAAGGCCCCAAGGGAACCCACGTGCAAGTGACCACCACGCGTGTAGGCCAGGTGGCGGCGCTGGTGTTTGACCTGGTGCGCGACGAGATTCCCCACCCCTCCGTCGACCTGAAATACGAGATTCGGCCCGGCATCGGCTACATCCATCTCACCCAGTTCCAGGAGACTACCGGCGACGAGATGACCGAGGCCATCAACAGCTTCGGCGACCTGAGGGGCCTGGTGATCGACCTTCGCAACAACCCCGGCGGGTTGCTGAGCCAGGCGGTCGATGTGTGCGACCACCTGCTGACCAAAGGGCAGACAATCGTTTCGCAGCGCGGGCGCGCCTACCCCGACCAGAACTACACGGCCACGCATGGCAACAACGGCAAAACTTTTCCCATCGTTGTGCTGGTCAACCGCGGTACAGCCTCCGCGGCTGAGATCGTCTCCGGAGCGCTGCAGGATCACGATCGCGCCCTCATCGTCGGCGAAACGACCTTTGGCAAGGGCTTGGTGCAAACCGTGTATAACCTGAGCGAGAACACCGGCCTCGCGCTCACCACCTATCACTACTACACGCCGTCCGGACGGCTCATCCAGCGCAACTACACCGGCGTCTCGCTCTACGACTACTACTACAACCATGCCGGCGCGCTTCCTTCGAACTCCACCAACCAGGAAGTCAAGCTCACCGACGCAGGCCGCACGGTCTATGGCGGCGGCGGCATCACGCCGGATGAAAAGATTGACACACCGCTGGCCAATCACTTCCAGGACGAGCTCATGGCCAGGGATGTGTTCTTCAAGTTTGCGCCCGTGTATGTCTCCACCCACCCCGTGGACAAGAACTTCCAGGTGGACGATGCGGTGCTGGCCGACTTCAAGAAGTACCTGACCAGTCAGACCATCGAGTGGACCCAAGCGGAGATGGATAGCGTAATGGACTGGGTGAAGGTGCGCATCAAGGAAAAGATTGTCACCATCCAGTTTGGACAGTTGCAGGGCTTGCGCACTCTCGCCGATTGGGACCCCGAGATTCAGAAGGCAGTCACCTATCTGCCCGCAGCCCAGGCCCTCGAAGACAATGCCCACAAGGTGCTCACTGAAAAAGCGATGGCGCGCAACTCCACCCAAGGCATTCCCGCGCAGCCTTAACCCGCGGTCGGCATCATTTTCAATCGCCAAATTGCGAAGGCCATCCTGTACAGGGATGGCCTTCTTCATTCAGAAAATCAACCTTTCAATAGCCTACTCAAACGCCGGCAACCCGGCTAGCGCCATCGCGATCTCCTCCGCCGGATATTCGTAGTTCTCCAGCTTTCCTGCCTGATACGCGATGTAGCTCTGCATGTCGAAGTGCCCATGGCCGCTCAGGTTGAAGAGAATCGTGCGCGCCTTGCCTTCTGCTTTTGCCTGCAGCGCTTCGCCGATCGTCGCGGCAACAGCGTGGTTCGCCTCCGGCGCAGGAATGATCCCCTCGGCGCGCGCAAACTGGATGCCGGCTGCGAACGCATCCAATTGCTGCACGGTCACCGCTTCCGCAAGCCCCAAATCCAGCACATGCGAAACCAACGGCGCCATGCCGTGATAGCGCAATCCGCCGGCATGGATTCCGGGCGGAATAAACGTGCTGCCGAGGGTATGCATCTTCACCAGCGGAGTCAGGTGGCCCGTATCGCCGAAGTCATAAGTAAAGCGGCCTTTGGTCAGGCTCGGGCAGGCGGCCGGTTCCACGGCAACCACGCGCGCACTGCTCTGGCCCTTCAGCTTTCGGCCGATATACGGCATCACCAGTCCCGCGAAATTCGATCCGCCGCCTGTGCAGCCGATGATCACGTCCGGATCGTCCCCGGCCAGCGCCATCTGCTCGATCGCTTCCTGCCCGATCACCGTCTGGTGCAGCAACACATGATTCAACACACTGCCCAGTGCGTACTTGGTATTCGGATCCTTGGCGGCCACTTCCACAGCTTCTGAAATTGCAATCCCCAGCGAGCCGTTCGAATCCGGATGCTCGGCCAGAATCGCGCGCCCCGACTCAGTCTCCATACTCGGGCTGGCCGTAACCGAAGCGCCGAAGGCCTCCATCAACGCGCGGCGATAAGGCTTCTGGTCGTAACTCACACGCACCATGTAGACCTTGCAGTCCAGTCCGAAGAACGAGCACGCCATGGCCAGCGCCGAGCCCCACTGGCCCGCGCCCGTCTCTGTAGACAGATGCTTGGTGCCTTCCTTCTTGTTGTAGTAAGCCTGCGCAACCGCGGTATTCAGCTTGTGCGACCCGGCCGGGCTCACGCCTTCGTACTTGTAGTAGATGTGCGCCGGCGTGTCCAGAGCCTTCTCAAGCCGGCGCGCGCGATAGAGCGGCGAGGGACGCCACTGCGCGTAAATTTGCCGCACCTCCGCGGGAATCTCGATCTCGCGCTCGCCGCTCACCTCCTGAAGAATCAGGCCCATCGGAAACAGCGGGGCCAGGTCGTCGGGACCAATGGGTTTATGCGTGCCGGGGTGCAGCGGAGGCGCCATCGGCTTGGGAAGATCGGGTAGCACGTTGTACCAGACACGTGGAATGCGATCTTGCGGCAGGTTGTATTGAATTGTATCCATGCGCAACATTCTACCAGTGGTTTTGGCTTTGCGGCTTCTTCCGTCCGCTGCATCCGCAGCCACACTGCTCTGTAGCGGCCATCACAGCCCTGCACCATGGGGAAGCACGTAGGCTTTTGAATGAAGATCGGGAGAAGTGTTCATGCCGTCCATCGCCGCGGAAAACGAAATCACCGTCCGGAATTTACTGGCCGCCTTTGAGGGCGAGTCCAATGCATTTGCCAAATACATCGCCTTTGCCGCCAAGGCAGATGAGGACGGGCTGCATGGAGCCGCCAGCCTGTTCCGTGCCGCGGGCCGCGCCGAGCAGATTCACGCCGCCAATCACGCGCGCGTCATCAAGCAGCTGGGCGGCGATGTGCGCTGCGAGATTCATAAAGTCGAAGTGAAGACCACGCTAGAAAACCTCAAGACCGCGCTCAGCGGCGAGCAGCACGAGGTCGACGTCATGTATCCGGAGTTTCTCGCCGAGGCAACGGCACGCGGCAACACCCTGGCCATCCGCACCTTTACCGGAGCCCTGGAAGCAGAGAAAACTCACGCCCGGCTTTACGGCGAAGCTATCGTGCTGCTGCAAGGCGGCAAGGTGGATTCCTGGATCGGATCTGCGCGCGAGTTCTACGTTTGCCCGGTCTGCGGCTACACCTCAGAGACCGAAGAGGAGCACGAGCGCTGCCCGGTTTGCAATTGCCCCTGGGAGAAATTCGAAATCATCCGCTGATATCCCCCTCGGTGCCTAGGCGCCCCATCGGGGCACCCAGCCGCTTATGGCTCGTCGTTATAAATTCCGACCTCCAGCTTGCCGCCCTCGGCCAGCCTGGCGCGGTACATTCCCGGCGTGTTAAAACTCCACACCATTTCGCCGTCAGGCGCAATCGCAATCACGCCACCGTCGCCGTCGAGGCCGGTCAGCTCCTGGTGAACCACCTCGTCGGCCGCAGCCTGCAACTTCATGCCCTTGTATTGCACCAGCGCGCAAACCGTCCGCGCCACCGTAAGCCGGATGAAATACTCGCCGGTGCCGGTTGCGGATACGGCGCACGATTGGTTCGATGCGTAGGTGCCGGCGCCGATAATAGGCGAGTCGCCCACGCGGCCCCATCGCTTGGCCTGCGTGCCGCCGGTGGACGTGCCCGCAGCCAGATTTCCTGCGCGGTCCAGAGCCACCACGCCCACGGTGCCGTACTTGTGAGCGTCGGGCGGCTCGATCTCTGTCACCGGCTCGGCAGGCGGCGGAGGCGCGCCCGCGGGCCGCGGCGGAATGGGCAGCCCTTCCTTCTTTAACTGCTTCACCAGCGACTGCCAGCGCCGCTCGGTAAAAAAGTAGCTGGGATCCACTTGCTCCAGGCCCGCATAAACTGAAAATTCGTCGGCGCCCTGCCCCACAAGAAACACGTGCGGCGACTTTTCCATCACCGCGCGCGCCAGGCTGATGGGATGCCGCGACCGTGTCACGTCCCCCACCGCCCCGGCTTTCATGTTCGACCCATCCATGATGGCCGCGTCAAGCTCGTTCCTGCCATCCGCAGCAAAATCCGCGCCACGTCCGGCATTGAACAGCGGATCGTCTTCGAGAATGCGAATCGCCGCCTCTACTGCGTCGAGCGACGTGCCGCCACGATCCAGAACCTGCGCGCCGGCCTGCGTGGCCTCGGCGAGCGAAGCCCGATACGCTGCCTCGGTTGCAGGGTTCATGCTGGCGCGCTCAATAATGCCCGCGCCGCCGTGAAGCACGATGGCCCAGTGATGGGCAGTAGGCTGTTGCGCGCCGGCTCCGCCGGCAAAAGTGGTTGCCATAATTGCTCCAGAAAACAGATTGCGAATGCTACCAGTCATTTTCATGCGAGTACCCTCGCTGACCCTATCCATGTTAGCTCCTTCCACCACTGGAGTTGGCGGGGATGGGGTGGACAGTAGAGAATGCTCTCGTTCTTTAAATTGATTTCAGGTTTGCGCTCTGCATGCCACTCGGCTAGGCGGCAGCAGCGCAAACGTAAGCAAGGAAGTTTCGATGCACTCTGCATGGTTAGGCGAATTCATGGGCACGCTGGTCCTGGTGCTTTTAGGCACCGGCGTGTGTGCCGGCGTAACGCTGCGCAAGTCCTATGCAGCCGACGCGGGCTGGATGGTGATCACCACCGGCTGGGCGCTCGGCGTGCTCTGCGGCGTCCTGGTGGCGCAGGCCTTCGGCAGTCCCGTCGCGCACCTGAATCCCGCCATTACGCTGGCGGTGGCGGTCATCGGCGGAAATTATTCGCAGGTGCTTTCCTACTGGTCTGCCCAACTGCTGGGCGCCATGGCCGGTGCAGCCATCATGACTCTGCATTACGGCCCGCACTGGAAGCTCACGCCCGATCCCGCGGCCAAGCTGGGCATCTTCTGCACCAAAGGCGCGGTTCACAACCCACCGATGAACTTCGTCAGCGAAGTAATCGGCACCATGGTTCTGGTCGTCGTGGCCGGCGCGATTTTTTCGCACGGAGTCTCAATGACTGGACCCGCGGCAGGCCTGGGGCCTTGGCTGGTGGGCAGCCTGGTGTGGGGCATCGGTCTCTCGCTAGGTGGAACCACGGGGTACGCCATCAACCCGGCTCGCGATCTGGGACCGCGGCTCATCCATGCGCTGCTGCCCATCCCCGGCAAAGGCGGTTCCAACTGGCAGTATGCGTGGGTACCGATTCTGGGCGACCTGACAGGAGGCGCGCTCGCCGGTCTGCTGCTGCACTACGCGCATCTCTAAAGGCGCAAAACGGCGCGCTGTCCCAACATTGCGCCTGAGTTGTATCCTTTCTGTTGACCGCGGACTTCCCCCGCAGAAACAGAAAAGAGCTCTCATGCCGGAAACCATTCTGCAACTCGACCCGCGCGACAATGTTCTGGTGGCGTTGGCCACACTCAACCTGGGCTCGAAGGTGCAGCTTGGCTCGGCTTCGTGCATGGTCACGCAGACCATTCCCGCCAAACACAAAATGGCGCTCGTTGATCTCGAGCCCGGCGACATCGTTTATATGTACGGCATGGTCGTGGGCGAGGTGGTCGAGGCCATTCCGCGCGGAGGCTTGCTGACCACGCGCAACATTCGCCATCGTGCGGCGGATTACACGGCGGCACGCCAAGCTTCNNCGCAACTATTGGATCGTGCTTCCGCTGGTCTTCTGCGAAAACCGCAATATTGAAAACATGCGCGAGGCGCTGGAAGAAGAGCTTGGCTACGGCAGCGCCAACGGCAGCTATCGCCGGCATGTGCGCGAGCTGATCCAGCGCCATGGCAATGGCCCCCCCGGAGCGGAAGTTGCGGCCGCGATGAAACGCGAACGCGTCTTCCCCAATCTCGACGGAGTTCGTTTTCTTCCCCATCAGGGCGGCTGCGGCGGCACGCGCCAGGACTCGCAGGCCCTCTGCGGCCTTCTGGCCGGCTACATTCATCACCCCAACGTTGCCGGCGCAACCGTGCTGAGCCTTGGTTGCCAGCACGCCCAGGCGAGCATCCTCATGGAAGAACTGCGCGCCCGCGATCCCAAATTGCGCAAGCCGGTGGTGATCGTCGATCAGCAAAGCGCGGGCCGCGAGTCGGCGCTGATGGAGCAAGCGTTGGACCAGACCTTTGCCGCGCTGGCTGAGGCCAACCGCGCCGAGCGCGCGCCCGCGCATCTCTCCGGCCTCACCGTCGGACTGCAATGCGGAGGCTCGGACGGATTCAGCGGCATCTCGGCCAACCCCACCGTCGGCTACGTCTCCGATCTGGTTGTGGGCGCGGGTGGCGCCACCATGCTTTCCGAGTTCCCCGAGTTGCACGGCGTGGAGCAGGAACTCATCAACCGCTGCACGACCGATGAACTGGCCGCGCGCTTCCGCGACCTGATGCAGGCTTATGCGGCCAGCGCCCGAGCCGTGAATTCGGATTTCGCTTTCAACCCCTCGCCCGGCAATATCCGCGACGGGCTCATTACCGACGCCATCAAATCCGCCGGCGCCGCGCGCAAGGGCGGCGAGTCGCCCATCAGCGGCGTTCTCGACTATCCGGAGTACGTGAGCGCGCGCGGATTCAATCTGCAATGCACTCCCGGCAACGATGTGGAGAGCGTGACGGCGCAGGTGGGGGCGGGGTCGAACATTGTTCTTTTCACCACCGGACTGGGCACGCCCACCGGCAATCCCATTGCGCCGGTCGTCAAAATCTCCACCAACACGGCGTTGGCTGAACGCATGAGCGACATCATCGACTTCGACGCTGGCCCCATTGTGAGTGGCAAGTCGACCATCAAGGAATGTGCCGAGAAGCTTTTGGAGCTTTCCATCGAAGTGGCCAGCGGCGAGCGCCTAACAAAGTCCGAACTGCATGGTCAGAGTGACTTCATTCCCTGGAAGCGCGGCGTCTCGCTGTAAGGTAGCGCCGAACTCCAGATCGATAACGGACGGGTGCCCCAAGTCCGGGGTCACCACGGAGAACTCTTCGTCCGTGGGGTGGAGATCTCGATTCTGAGACCTGGGATCTGCCAGTCTCGCTATTCCAGAAACGAAGCCACAACCGCCAGCGCGGCGATCGCCGCCGTCTCCGCGCGCAGAATGCGCGGCCCCAGCGTGGCCGCGCGCCAGCCGCTGGCATCGAAGAGCGCCTCTTCCGCCGGAGCCCATCCGCCTTCCGGTCCAATGGCGATCTCGATCGTGGGCATCTCGTCCCCTGCCGCTTCCACCGCCTCTTCGATCAGCCGGCGCAAAGTCGTCGTACGCTCCTGTTCGGCAAGAACAATGCGAACGCACCCGGAAGACGACCGCGCGTGTTCGGTCAGCGGAATCGGATTGTGGATAATCGGTACATCCGAGCGCCGCGACTGCTGAGCCGCCTCATGCACAATCCGTCGCCAACGCTCGGCGCGCTTTTCAGCGGCCTGCGTTAGGTGCTTCTCCGTTCGCTGCGCAATCACGGGAGCCAGCGCCGCAACGCCGAGCTCGGTCGCCTTCTCAATCGCCCACTCCATGCGATCAAATTTATACACGGCCATAGCAAGCGTGACCGGTAGCGCGGGATCGGCCTGAACTTCGGCAACCAGGTTGAAGCGGACTTCATCCGGAGAAACCGCCGCAACCTCGGCATGAAACACGTGTCCGCCGGCGACCACATCCGCTTCCATGCCCGGCTGCGCGCGCAGCACACGCGCCATGTGCGCGGCCTGCGCGCCCGTAATCGAGGCTGTAGCCTCATCCCAATGTTCGGCAATCCAGCGGCGGCGCGTCATCGTTTCACCAGCGTTCCCTTCTCTTGAAGTCTATTCCTTCCCCAGAAACACCAAGGGGGACGCTTGAAGCGCCCCCCTTGAGTGTTGCCTTTTTGATGGTCAATCCGCTACTACTTCTTCTTCGCGGCCTTCTTTACGGCTTTCTTCGCCGCCTTCTTCGCGGGTGCCTTCTTGGCTGCTTTCTTAGTTGCCATTTGCCTATTCTCCCTTTTCGATGGGTTGCATCGATTCTGCAATATTAAATTGCAGTTGATGAATGTATAGATTTATGTTGCATCGGTGTCAAGGGAAAAACGCATGAGGGGTGGAAAAATCGTCAACAATTCTTTCATCGCTTTGCGATCCTGAAATAGAAATTCGAAATAGTGAATCGCGAATTGGGTTTCTTCGACGATCGCGACTGTAAAACAACATGCGCGAATGCGGCAACAGTGCGCATGACCATCTACTTTTCTCAACACTCGATGCGATTCAATGCAAGCCCCGCGAGGCTTGTTTCCTTATAGCGCGACTGCATATCGAGACCCGTTAGATACATGGTGCGGATCACCTGGTCGAGAGAAACCTTGTGATCGCCGGCCTCATTCAGAGCAATGCGCGAGGCTTGCACCGCTTTTGCCGCTCCCATCGCATTGCGTTCGATGCAGGGGATCTGCACAAGTCCGCCGATGGGATCGCAGGTCATGCCGAGGTTATGTTCCATGGCAATTTCAGCCGCGTGTTCCACCTGATCGTTGCTGCCGCCGAGCGCGGCCGTCAATCCGGCGGCCGCCATTGAGCACGCTACGCCCACTTCGCCCTGGCAGCCAACCTCCGCGCCGCTGATGGATGCATTCTCCTTATAAAGAATGCCGATGGCCGCCGACGTAAGGAAGAAATTAACGATGCCCTCGTGATCCGACTCGGAGATGAAGCGCTCGTAGTAGTGGGCCACCGCGGGAACGACGCCGGCAGCGCCATTGGTGGGCGCGGTCACCACGCGGCCGCCTGCGGCATTCTCTTCGTTCACCGCCATGGCGTAGACAGTGATCCAGTCCAGCGGCGCCAGCGGATCGCCGCGCAAACCTGTCGCCTCTTTTTCGGTGAGGCGAGCTGCCAGGTGGTGCGCACGCCGGCGAACGTTCAAGCCTCCCGGCAAAATTCCTTCGGCCGCAATGCCGCGCGCCACGCAATCGCGCATAGTTTTCCAAATGCGGTCAATGCCCGCTCGCACCTGCTCGACCAGAGACTCTTGCAGGTTTCTCGAGGCCAGCGCGCACTCGTTCTCGAGCATAAGCTGGCTGATGGAGAGCTCGTTGGCTTGAGCCGTGGTCAGCAGCTCCGCGGCGCTGTGAAAAGGAAACGGCACGTCAGCCTGGCGCTGGTCCAGCGCAGTTTGCGTTCCGCCGGCGCCGGGCGCCACGTCTTCCGTGATAAACCCGCCGCCAATCGAAAAGAACGTGCGCTGGTCCGCCACTGCGCCCGCCGCATTGAAGGCCGTAAGGCGAAGACCATTGGGATGCTGGGTACTCGAGCCCGGTGGATACATTAGATCGCGATGGAACAGCAGGTCGCTTGCTTCATCGAAATGGATGGGGCGAACGCCGGCCAGTTCGATGCGCCGCGCCGTGCGGATTCCTTTCACTGTCGAATCAATGGCCGCCGGATCGATCGTTGCCGGCTCATTGCCCGCCAGCCCCAGCAACACAGCCCGATCGGTAGCGTGGCCCAGGCCGGTCAGCGCGAGTGATCCATAAAGCTCAACTTGCACGCGAGCGACGCGTTCGAGCCGGTCGCGGGTTCCGAGCTCGCGCGCAAAAAGGCAGGCTGCGCGCATCGGCCCCATCGTATGCGAACTCGATGGGCCAACCCCGATTTTGTAAAGGTCGAAAAGACTCGTGGTCACAAATGGAATTGTAGCGTGAACCAAAGTACATGGATTAGGTTCCCGGTTCACTGTCCACTGATCTCTGACCACTGATCTCTGATCTCTGTTCAACGGTCACAGGCCACCGGCAACTGTCTTCTGATAAACTCGCTTCACCTTTGTTCCATGCTCTTTAAAGTTCTCAGCGCCGCAGTCTACGGAATCGACGCCAACCTCATCGATGTCGAGGTGGACTACAGTGGCGTTGTGGTCGAGAAGGAAGTCTTCCATACCGTCGGCCTGCCCGACGCCGCGGTTCGCGAAAGCCGCGACCGGGTACGCGCTGCAATCAAGAACTCCGGCTACTCGATTCCGCCCACCTTCATCACCATCAATCTGGCGCCCGCGGACCTGAAGAAAGAAGGTTCAGGCTTCGACTTGCCCATCGCCGTTGGACTCCTCGGCGCGTATGGCGCGCTGCGCGTGGACGATCTGAGCCAGTTCCTGCTGGTGGGCGAGCTTGGTCTCGACGGAAGCCTGCGCCCCATCCCCGGCATGTTGCCCGTAGCCATCCTGGCGCGCGAAAAAAATATTCCCAACCTGATTCTTCCCGCGGCCAACGCTGCCGAAGCCGCCGTTGTGGAAGGCGTGAATGTCTACCCGGTCTCAACGTTGCTGGATGTCATCGAACTTCTCAACACCTCCGTCGTCGGCGTTATCCAGCGCGAGCCCTTCCGCGTCAACACGCAGGAGCTGCTCGGCGAGCTGCAGCACTTCAGCGTGGACTTTTGCGATGTGCGCGGCCAGCAGACGGCCAAGCGCGCGCTCGAAGTCGCCGCGGCAGGCAGCCACAACATTCTCATGATCGGGCCGCCGGGCTCGGGCAAAACCATGCTGGCCAAGCGCCTGCCCTCCATCCTTGCGCCGCTCACCTTTGAAGAAGCTCTCGAGACCACCAAAATTCATTCCGTCGCCGGAGTGCTCGATGCCGCGGCCGGCCTGGTTACGCAGCGGCCCTTTCGTTCGCCGCACCACACCATCTCCGACGCCGGCCTGATCGGCGGCGGCGTCGTCCCCCGTCCCGGCGAAGTATCGCTTGCCCACAACGGCCTGCTCTTCCTCGACGAGCTGCCGGAGTTCCCGCGTAACGTGCTCGAAGTCATGCGCCAGCCGCTGGAAGATCATACGGTCACCATTGCCCGCGCCTCCATGTCGCTCAGCTTTCCGGCGCGCTTCATGCTGGCCGCCGCCATGAACCCCTGCCCGTGCGGTTATTTCAACGACAAGTCCCGCGAGTGCATGTGCACCCCGCCCATGATCCAGCGTTACGTCGCCAAAATCTCCGGCCCGCTACTCGACCGCATCGATATACACATCGAAGTTCCTGCCGTTCAATATAAGGAGTTGCGCGGCGGAGCAGCCGCCGAGGGCTCGGCGCAGATCCGCGATCGGGTGATGGCCGCGCGCGAACATCAGAGGAAGCGCTTCAGCAAGGCCGGCGAAAAAATCTACGCCAACGCGCAAATGACCACGCGCCAGATTCGCACCCACTGCGAACTGGGCGCAGACGCCGAGCGGCTCCTGGAGCGGGCCATGCAGCAGCAAGGCCTGACCGCCCGCGCGCACGATCGCATCCTCAAAGTGGCCCGCACCATTGCGGACCTCGAAGGCGCCGAGCACCTGGCCGTCTCCCATCTGGCCGAAGCCATCCAATACCGTACCCTCGACCGCAGCTACTGGGCGTAAGACAGTCAACCGTCAGTCCCCAAAAGGAAAAACGTGCGGCGAATGCTGCCGTACATCCAGCCCTCATACGCCCGTGGTGAAAGTCCGGTTTTGAAAGGGCACGGCCGGGGTACCGGGGTGCCCCTGGGCCAGGTCGACGTGCCGCAACTACCGTAAAATCAACGCGGGCTTTAGCCCCTGAGGGATGGTTTTAGACCGTTTCGACTCTCACCACAGGCTGTCACACCTTTAAACCCTTTATATTGACCGGCAGCATTCTTGGGCCTGTCTAATGAGCGGCGCTCCTCACTGCCCGCCATGCTCAAAAAGTGTTATTCCCCTTCCTGCCAACTCCGTGATTACCTTGGTTTCTAAGCTCTCTCTAATCTCTGGCCGATAAACTCCTTGAGTGCGCCAGAGATAGTTCACTCAATTCTTGAGTATTCCGGAGGCCTTACGTGCACGAGTCAGTCTTGAATTCGGGTTGGCAAACAGCTTTGGTCGCGGTTCCGTTCCTTTTCATGCTGATGGCGGGAGTTTTTCGCTTGGACGAGGTATTCGCGACCCAAAAGCAGGTTGCCAGGAAACAACGGCCAGCATCCGGGATCGACGAAGACGGCCAGCCATTGCTATGCGATCCGGATGGACGCCCTTCCGGACGGGTCAAGAGCCGCAAGTAACCAAACTGGTTCGCTTTACTGGCAGTTTAGCTTTTAAGCCAGTGGAGCGAAGATTCTGCTGTTGGGATCGGCCACGGATCTTCTCGCCTCATCAGCGTATCCTTTTTATGATGAATATCTTACGGCGAATATTGAGCGATAAGGCTCTGTGAAGACGAGGGGCAACAAAAGTCCAGAAAAAACAGTTGACCTCGACGGACTCCAGGTATACATTCATGAGAGCCATCCATATAGGGTAGGTTGTGTTTTTTGCGATCTTTTGTACCCGTGCGCCATTTCCCGCATCAAAGTTAAGAGTCTAGGCTAGTTATTTGAGCTGAGACCCTCCGCTGATGCCTACGGTGTGTTCTCTTGACGCCGCCTGAAACGGGAATGACGGATGGCTTGATTCCCAGGACTGCCTTCTGCATCACTCATACGGAGCAAGCCCTGTTTCATAATGCGCGAAAGTGCGTCAAGATTTTTGAACTAGACGCATTGGAAGTGCGTCTAAAGATGTGAAAGTGGAATTTTGGGGTAGCCCTCGATTAAATTGGCTCCCCGTGCTGCACCGGCGGCGCAAAGTAGTTCCAGCCGGGCAGGTACGATAAGAAGGAGAGAAGAGCAATGCGTTCCGACTTGGTTTTTGGGGCACTTTCTCATGTGTCCAATCGCTACCAGCTCTGTCAACTGGCTAGCAAGGCAACACGTAAGCTGCACAAGCCGAATACACGGCTGCAAGACACCACCAATGAAGTTCTGTGCCGCTTTCAAACTGCCAACCCTGGAACTGTGGGGCCAGTTGCGGCGCCCGCGGCTCAGCCGGTTGAACGGCGCCGTGCCGCCTGACGACGCCTCGCTGTACCCATAGTTGAGTAAGAAGACGAATCCAAGGCAGCATTCCATCGGGAACAGCTGTGCTTCCCCGGCGTTTTGATACTCCTCATGAGTTCGGATGGTGCTTCAAGGCCGGCCCGCGCCGGCTGTATGATTGTATTTCCGCCTGATTTTTCTCTGGAGCACATCCCCCTTCCGAATCCCTTCACAAACATCCCGCCTTGCAGGTGAACATGACCATCGCTGAACTGAAAGAAAAAAACATTACCGAACTGAGCCGCATTGCGCGCACCCTGGAGATTCCAGGGACGAGCGGCCTTCGCAAACAGGATCTGATCTTCAAGATCCTCCAGGCCCAGAGCGAAAAAGAGGGCCACATCTTTGCCGAAGGTGTTCTCGAGATTCTCCCCGACGGCTACGGCTTCCTGCGTTCGCCCGACTACAACTATCTCCCCGGACCCGACGACATCTACGTTTCGCCGTCGCAGATTCGCAAATTCGATCTCAAGACCGGCGATTCGATCAGCGGCAACGTCCGTCCTCCGCACGAGGGCGAAAAATACTTCGCGCTGGTCAAGATCGAGGCCATCAACTTCGAGTCGCCCGAGGAAACGCGGAACAAAATCCTCTTTGACAACCTGACCCCGCTCTATCCCCAGGAACGCATCAAGATGGAGACCGTGCGCGAGGGCATCAGCGGCCGCGTCATGGATTTGCTCACTCCGGTCGGCAAGGGCCAGCGCGGCCTCATCGTTGCTCCGCCCCGCACCGGCAAGACCATGCTGCTACAGTCCATCGCCAACTCCGTTTCCACCAACCATCCCGAAGTCGTGCTCATCGTTCTGCTCATCGACGAACGCCCCGAAGAAGTCACCGACATGCAGCGCTCCGTGAAGGGCGAAGTCATCAGCTCCACCTTCGATGAGCCGGCTGCGCGCCACGTGCAGGTTGCGGAAATGGTCATCGAGAAGGCCAAGCGCCTGGTCGAACACAAGCGCGACGTCGTCATTCTGCTCGACTCCATCACCCGGCTCGCCCGCGCCTACAACACCATCGTTCCTCCTTCGGGCAAAGTGCTCTCGGGCGGCGTCGACTCGAACGCATTGCAGCGCCCCAAGCGCTTCTTTGGCGCGGCCCGCAACATTGAAGAAGGCGGATCGCTCACCATCATCTCCACAGCCCTCGTCGACACCGGTTCCCGCATGGACGAAGTCATCTTTGAAGAGTTCAAGGGCACCGGCAACATGGAAATCATTCTCGACCGCAAGCTGGTAGACAAGCGCGTCTTCCCGGCCATCGACATCCAGCGCTCCGGAACCCGCAAGGAAGAGCTGCTCATCCCCAAGGAAGATTTGCAGCGCATCTTTGTTCTGCGCCGGGTGCTGAATCCGCTATCGCCCGTCGAAGCCATGGAACTGCTGATTACGCGCCTTGAAAAGGTCCGCAACAACGCCGAGTTCCTGCAGAACATGAACCAACTGTAGGAAGTTTCCAGACCGCGAATCTAGCGTTCTCGCGCAGAACTCTTCCAAGAGTTAAAAGCACGGAGTGCGGGATTTCGCGCTCGCTGGTAAGATAGAAGAGTCGTGGGGCTGTAGCTCAGCTGGGAGAGCGCCTCGTTCGCAACGAGGAGGCCAGCGGTTCGATCCCGCTCAGCTCCACCAATATTCCACGCGGCCGCCCAGGCCGGGGTCAACACACCTACCTCCGCCGGCGGCATCTCCGAGTAACTTTGATTCATTTAGGACCGACGGCATACTTGAGCCGTTCCGCACAGTTCAGCGCCCAACGGGCCTGTCTCTAGCCCCATCAAGCGCGGAAAAGAAACTCGAAGCCGCCAGAATCTCCCTGGTCTGACGATCTTCTTGCGAGGTAAACGGTTGCCGCAGGTAATCTCCCCACCGAAATCTACCGATGCAGCGCTGCGGCCGCTCTGTGTCGATCTCGATGGTACGCTGGTCAAGTCGGATACGCTGGTTGACTCCCTGCTGGCGCTGGTGCGCACCCATCCCGCTCGCGCCTTCATGCTGCCGGTGCAATTGCTTCGCGGCAAAGCGGCATTCAAGGCATTCGTCACGGAATCTGTCTCGCTCGACGTTGCGCACCTCCCCTACAACCTTAAGGTCCTCGAATTCCTCTGCGAGCAGCACAGCCAGGGCCGCGACCTCTACCTGGCGACGGGCGCGAACCTCACGCTTGCCCGCCGTGTTGCCAATCACCTGGGCATCTTCCGCGATGTACTGGGCTCGGACGGCGCAACCAACCTTACCGGCGAGCGAAAGCTCGGCAGCCTGCGCACCCGTCTTGGACAGGCCGACTTCGATTACATCGGCAACGCCACGCCGGATCTGCCTCTGCTGGCCCATGCCAAAGAGCCCATGCTGGCCAATCCCAGCTTCGCGTTGCGCATCGGGCTCCGCTCTCGCGGCATACGGCCGGCCCGCGAATTCGATGAACGCGGCAATTCACTGAAGTCGTTGCTGCTGGCTATGCGTCCTCATCAGTGGGCAAAGAATCTGCTCATCTTTTTACCACTGCTGCTTTCGCATTCCGTTTCCATCGGCAGTCTGCGTGTTGCGTTGCTGGCTTTCTGCTGCTTTTCGCTCACAGCTTCCGCCAACTACATCGTCAACGATCTGCTCGACATCGAATCCGACCGGCGTCATCCGCAAAAGCGGTTTCGGCCCTTTGCTTCGGGAAATCTCTCCGCCTTCGCCGGCGTTGGCCTGGCGGCGACTCTGCTGCTTCTGGCCATCGCTGACGCGCGCCTGCTTCCTATCGACTTCTCTGGCTGGCTGCTTCTCTACCTGGGCATGACTCTCGCCTACTCGACCTACCTCAAGCGGATTCCGCTCGTGGATGTGCTCATACTTTCCGGGCTCTACACGCTCCGCCTGCTGGCAGGCAGCGCCGCGACAGGCACGCACATATCCCATTGGCTTGGCAGCTTCTCGGTGTTTCTCTTCTTTTCCCTGGCCATCGCCAAGCGATTCGCCGAGTTGGAGAATCTGAGTGCCACCAGCTCGGCGCCAAGGAACGGCCGTGGCTACCTGTTGACCGATATCGATCAATTGCGCAGCTTCGGCACCTCCAGCGCCTTTGCGGCCGTGGTGATCTTCGCGATTTATATCAGCGGCGGCGACGTGGTAAAGCTCTACCGGAAACCGGTTCTCCTCTGGCTGATCATGCCTCTTATGATCCTGTGGCTCTGCCGCGTGTGGCTGCTCGCCTCGCGCGGGGAACTCCAGGAAGATCCGGTTGTGTTCGCTCTCACCGACCGCATGAGCCTGTTTATCGGAGCCGCAGTCGCCGTAGTCGCGCTGCTGGCAATATGACGACATTTGAGCAACACCGACTGGAAGAATTATGGCTCCGGTGCCTCATACTTTTCCTGTGCACGGAATCATCCGATCCATCGTCATTGCCGTCGCCTTCGGTACACTGAGCGCATCCAGCGCCCCGAATCCCGCGTCCGGCTGGCAGTTCGCCGTGGAGCGGGCAGCACACACCGCGCCCGAGGCAAGAATTCTGGTGCTCGATATCGGCGCCGGCCGTCTGCTGGCATCGCATCGGCTCAGTGAAGCGGCGCGGACTCTGGCCGCACCCGGCTCCACGCTCAAGCCCCTGGCCTTGTACGAACTGATCACCGCAGGCCGATGGAATCCCGACCGCCGCGTCGCTTGCAACCGCAAGCTTGTTGTCGCCGGCCACAGTCTCGCTTGCACGCATCCGCCAGCGCCACCCTTCGACGCCCGCGAGGCGCTCACATGGTCCTGCAATAGTTACTTTGCCGAAGTGGCGCGCGAGCTTGAGCCGGGAGAACTCGGCCGTCTGTTGCGGCCGACGGGATTGCTCAGCGTCACAGGACTTGCGAATCAAGCAGAATCGACCGAAGCCGCAGCGATATTTCGCGAGCCTACGAACTCCGATTCAACACGACTGTCTTTGCTCGGCGTTGAGAGCATCCGCATTACTCCCCTCGAACTGGCCACCGCCTATCGCTGGCTTGCATTGGAGCTTGCCGCCCACCCCAACTCACAGGCGGCGCAGGTGGTGCGCGGGGGCATCGAAGACTCGGCCAGCTTCGGCATGGCGCGCCAAGCCGGTCTTGGCGGCGTGCCCGTTGCCGGCAAGACAGGAACTGCCGAGAGCGCCGCGTCCAGCGAGGCGCACGGCTGGTTTGCGGGAATCGCGCCCGCCGAAAAACCGCAGGTCGTCGTAGTCGTCTATCTGCCCGCAGGCCGCGGTGCGGACGCGGCTCACGTCGCCGCCGAACTGCTGTCGCATTCACCGTTGGTGCACCCATGAAAGGGCCGCCCGTGAATTCACAGCGGATCGCGTCGAGCCTTCTGCTTGCGTCTGTCCTCGCTCTCGCCGGCGTCACGCGCACTCCGCAGCCCGCCGCGTTCGCTGCCGCTACTCAACCACCCGCCCGCTCAACGCTGCGCATCGGCATGTGGACGCTATGGCATGACCGCGAGGTTCTCCTGAAGCCTGCCGGACCCGACCACAAAATCACCTTGCGCGCCTGCGACCGATGCGCCACTCTCTCGCTGTCTCAACCCGTCAGCGTTCACGCAGCGGGCAATGAAATCACGCTCATAGTGTCCAGCAAGAAGGGAAATGCGGACCGACTCTCGCTCACCGGCCCAGTCACGCTCACGGCTCACGGAGAAACCGTCACGCTGCACAATCCCGTGACCATCACCGCCCGCGCCGGCGTGCTGGTCATTGCGGTCACATTGCCTATCGAAAGCTATGTCGAGCGCGTGGTCGCCAGCGAAAGCGGCACCGCCGACAGCCGGGAATCGCTGCAAGCTCTCGCCATTGTCGTTCGCACCTTTGCGCTCCATGAGCCCCACGGCCACGCAGACTACGACCTTTGCGACTCAACCCACTGCCAGCTTCTGCACTGGAGCGGTAATCCCACCAGGCAAGCTGCCGCCCACGCCGCCGCACTCGCTACTGCCGGAGAGACGTTGTGGTTCCGCAGGCAACGCGCGCTCGCGTACTTCAATAAAGATTGCGGCGGACGAACAGCCTCGCTCGTCGAGATCTGGCCGCGAGCGCATGAGGTCCCCTATCTTCCTTCGCAGCCGGATCGTTATTGCACAGCCGGCGGCGAAAAAGAGTGGGCCTCCGAGCTGACGCGCACCGAATTAACCGCCGCGCTCGCATCGGCAGGGGTCATTGCGCCGAGATGGCAGCACCTCACCGTCGAGCGCAGAGGCGAGTCGGGCCGCGCCGTCACGCTGCGTCTCGATGCAGCGCAAGTATCCGCCGAGTCCTTCCAACTCGCCGTGGGCCAGGCGCTGGGATGGAACCGGATTCCCAGCACCTGGTTCGAAGTGAGCCAGCAAGGCGACCGCTTTTTCTTCCATGGCCGCGGATGGGGCCACGGTGTAGGCCTTTGCCAAAAAGGAGCAGCGGCTATGGCCGCCGATGGTCGCACGGCCCAGCAGATACTTGACCAGTATTTTCCCGGCGCTCATTCAGCCGACGAGGCCACAGGCCGAGCATGGCAGAGCTTCCAGGGCAACGGCTTCGTCCTCGAATCTCTCGATGCATCCGATGCCGCCTACTTGCCGCAATTGGCGCGCGCCCGCGCCGAAGCCGCACAACGCTCCGGCTTGAATGCAGCCGAAACTTTTACTGTGCGCGCCTTCGCTTCCACGCCCGCCTTTCGCGATGCCATGCTGGCGCCGGGCTGGGTTGCCGCCTTCACGGAGGGGAATTGGATTGCCACGCAGTCGCTGCACACGTTGGCCGCGCGCCATCTGCTCGACGCAACCATGCTCCACGAATTCCTGCATGCGCTCGTTGAACGCGAAGCGGGACCGCAAGCGCCACTATGGCTCAGGGAAGGACTCGTCGAAGTGTGGAGCCAGCCCGCCAACCGCACAAAGACGGCTCCCACGCTCAACCTCAATGCGGTAGACGCAATGCTCGCGCACTCAAGCACCGAAGCAGAATCCGAAGCCGCTCATCGCGCCGCCGCATGGTACGCCACTCGCCTTCTCGACCGCTATGGCCGCGCGAAAGTGTTGGAGTGGCTTCGCTCAGGCATCCCCACCGGCATCGCCGCCGCCCTCGGGCAACGGTAACCGCACCGCTTCTTCATCCAACGGGCCGGAACCCTCTGGAACCGGAACAAGCGAGTCGTCGCCTCCCCGTTCCGCGCCGCCCGCGCTGCGGTCCAACAACACAGCCGCCCACGCCAGCAGCAGAATCCAGCAGCCAACAATCAAAATGTAGCTCGCAACAAGTTTCAGCACTACCGCCCAGATCTGATGCGAGACCGATCCACTTGGGAGACCGGCGAAGAAATGTCCCGGCAACACGACTCCCAGAAGCGCAGCCAACACCACCACCGGCCACCACCGCCAGTTCAGCAGCAGCCGAATGATTTTGCGGAACGGCAAACGCCAGCCCCACTGAGCGGAAACCACGGCATACGGAACGATTTTCCCAGGGACAATAATCCAGCGCAGCACCCACTCCGCCAGCGTCATCCACTTTTGAAGATGGTCGTAGGTAAAGACCGTTGCCCGCGCACCCGCCGAGGCCTTCGAGTTCAAATACCCCGCCCATAGCACAATCCGGTCGTCGCACCAGTCCAGCACCGCCCAGCAAGCCCAAAAGAGCGCCACCCAAACCAGCAGCGCCATGGCGCCAAACACCAGCTTCACGCGCCTGCCGTCATCGTCCGCCAAGGCACGCATGGTCCCGGCTTCCAACTCAAGTGCCGAAATCGCCATCAGCAGCGGCACCAGCAGCGTCAGCGCCACTTGCCACACGTGTTTATCCGGTAGCCGCGTCCATGCCAGCCCAATCAGCACCAGCCCCAGCGTCAGCACATACTGCGCTGCAACCCAACTCAAGCTCAAGCGGAGGCGACGAAGAAGATCTTTACAATAACTCACGGCTGTACCTCCAGCATTGCGGGATCGGTAGTAGTCTGCACATTTGTCTGATACATGGGCCCTGCCTGCGCCGGGCTGATCGCGAACCTGCCCGCGTTCACCACCTTCAGCAGGTAGACGTACTCGCGCCGCCCGCTGAACTCGGTATTGAAAAAGGCGGCACGGTCATCGTGAAACTCCTTGCGCGTAAACCAGTCGGCCCACCAGTCCGGCTTGTTGTTCAACTTGTAGAGCCCGGTCTCCGCCAGAAACTCCGTGCCCGCCGGAATCGGATCTTCGGCCAGCAGATACTTCCAGTCCGTACCGCTCAGCGCCAGCCTTACCGCAACTATATCGCCCACATGCACCGGCCCTTTCAGCGGAGCCAGGTCGTAGGTAATCGGATCGCTCGGCTTATCCTGCCGCTTATTGAGCACGTAGTAGTCGCGCGTAATGTTCAGCGCCAGTTTGCCCTGCTGGAAGAGCCGCCGGTCCGCCGAGTACCACGCGCTTTCCGCCGACCAATACGTAATTCCATTGCCGCTCTTGCGCACCGTCACTTGTCCGCCGCCGCCCGCCTGTGCCGCCGGAACCTTGATCTGCCAAGGCAATGCAAATCCATCACCCGGCCCAAAGTGCCGTTGGCCCACGCTGGCGCCATTCACCAGCACTTCAACGTCCGACGAGTTCGCCAACTCGCCGCTCAGAGAAACATAATCCGTCAGCCCCTCGATCACCATCGCCGTCTGCTTGGTTGAATACCAGTAATCGCCATCGCGATGCCCAGCCAGCCAAACCGCAGCCTTGGACAGCAATCCACTCGCACGATCCTGCCTGATCAGCAGCTTCAGCGCAAAGGCCGTCGTCTCCGCGGAGGTGTCGTCCCAGTATTCCAGCAATCCGTCGTAACTCCCCTCCCAGTGCGCATCGATATCGGTCACCCTGGCCTTCTTTTCAAGCAGCGTAGCTGCATCCTTCGCGCGTCCGTCTCCCGCCGCATCCAGAGCCAGCCCCACCAGCGCCAACCCTTCGTCGCTCAACTTGGCGCGCGAATCCCAAGCCTTGTCGAGCCCATCTTTAGGCGCGCCGCCCGTCGTGGCCAGCGCAAATACCAAATAAGCCCGCAGGTCGGGAACCATGTCTGGATGCGCCTCCAGCGTCTTCACCAGCCACGCACGCCCTTTGTCCATCCGTTCGCTGTCTACTGTGCGCCCGGCATCCTTTGCCTGCCCGAGGCCGCTCACGACGTAAGCCGTCATAAACACGCGGCTCGGATCGTCTGGCCACCACCCCCAGCCTCCATCGTCGTGCTGGAAGCTATTGAGCCTCTCGATCCCCGCGTTCACCATGTCGTTCAGCGTCACTCGATCGATCGGTGACTTCAAATGCAGTTTGTCGACCGCCTCCGAAACAATCAGGTCCGGCAGGAAGCTCGACATGGTCTGCTCGGTGCACCCCCACGGATAGCTGGTCAGGTAGTCGAGTGCTGTAAACACCGTCCCCGCCACCGACGGCGCAACCGTAATCGTCAACCCGTGCGATCCCGCGTCGGAGCCGGGCGGATAGCTGTAGGTCCACTGATTTTGTCCCGCGCCAGAGAACACCACACCCGACCCCGCCGTCTTCTGCGTCACGCCGTAGGCCAAGACCGGCAGCGTCATCTCCAGCGCATCCGATTCTTCATTCGTCAGCGCCTTCGCTGTCAGCACTGCGTTTCCGGTTGCAGACGCCTTCACGCGCCAGTCCACGTAACTCTCGCCCTTCGCAGGAATATTCACATTCTGCGTCTGCCCGCTCACCACGCTGACGCCCGTGACATCCAGCGCAAAGGTCACGTCCTTGGCCGTCGCCAGGTAGTTATGCGCAATCACCCGCAAGACTGTCTCGTCGCCTTGCCGGAAGAACCTCGGCGCAGCCAGCCGCACGATCAGATTCTTGCGCACCAGCACGCGCGTCACCACGCCGCCCGCCTTGCCATCGTCCGTCATGGCGCGAATCGTCGTCCGCCACGTCGTCAGCGCATCCGGAAAACTGAATTCGACCCGCGCATGACCATCCGGCCCGGTCCGCACATTCGGATTCCAATAAGCAGTATCCGGAAACGCCTTGCGCACCTTCGGCACCACCAGGTCCGACCCTGGCTTCACCTGTGCCATCCGCGGATGGAACATGCCCGCGGCCAACTCCGCCAGCAGCGGACTCTTCTTCCCCGCCTGCCCCGAAAAGAAAAAGTCGAACGACGTTTGCGGCATCAGATACGCGTATCTTTTCGGATAGAAGAAGCTCACCATGTCGCCGCTCGTGTCCGGCCGCACCGAATAAAGCGCCTCATCCACCTCGCCGAAGCTCAGGTCCGCCTCCACTGGCTTGCCCTGCGAGTCAGCCGCGAAAACATCGAAGCTGCCCTTCTCGCCCGGCAGATATTGGCTCTTGTTCGCCGTCGCCGAAATCGTCAGCGTCCGCTCCACCAGCGGAACCTTCAGGCTCTTCTGCGCCGTCATCAACTGGTTGTCGTGCACAATCACCGCGTTGACCATCAGGTTGGGCTGCGACTGCTGCGTGATCGGCACATCGAACGCAAAGCTCTCGCCCGTCGCATGAATCAGCCGCCGCGACTGCACCGTTTCGCCCTCGGCCGTCACCACCGCCCACGACTCCTTCAGTCCCGTCACCAGCAACAGGTGCGCCGTGTCGCCCACCTTGTAGCTCTTCTTGTCGGCCACAATCTGCGCCTGTGTATTCGCCTGGTACCACTCGCCCGCACCATTCCAGATCCACACCCAGGTGCGCCCTTCTACGGTGCGATTCTCCTTGGTCCGCGCGCTTGCCGTCACCTGAAAATCGCCGCTGCCACTCATCGGCAGCTCAACGACAGTCGTTCCGTCCGCGCCCGTCGCCGCATCTTTACTGGCCACCGGCGTCTCCGATTTCTCGTGCGTCACCGAATCCCACTTTTCGAGCGCAGCAGCCACATGCACAGGCGTCTGCATCTGCTTGCCGTCGTAATCCTGTGCTGTCACCTTCACGCGCACCGGCTGCCCGCTCTGGAACACATAGCTAGTCGGCTCCACGCTTACGCGAAACGATCCATACGTGCCCAGCACCGTCGTGTGCCCGCTCACCTCGCGATTGGCCGCATCCGTCACCCGCGCCTCGATGCGGTAATTCTGATCTTCGTGCTTTCCATCGATCGCCGTTGGCAGCGTAACCGTGAGCTTGCCATTCGCATCCAGCACGCCCTCATGCTCCTGCTGCTCCGTTTCGCCCCATGTATTATCGGAGTCGGATTCGTCGCCCCCAGCCTCTGCATCGTCGCCGCCCGAATCGTCTTCGTCTTCATCCCACCAAAAGTGCGTCGACGTATGCACCACGTACTTCACCTTGGCCCCCGCCACCGGCTCGCCGAAGAAATACCGCGCTTCAATGCTCGCCTGAATCGAGCTCCCCTGCAGCAGATGCGCCACCGGCACCTTCACCGTCACCTGGTATTCGGGCTTCTTGTACTCCTCCACATAAAAGCTGCCGTTGCCATCAACGCCTGAATCCTCAAGCTGAATGTTGTAGTACCCAAGCGCCGCATCGCCGGCCAGAGCCAGGTCCGTCGTCAGCGTCCCGTGCGCCGAGAGAGCAATGTCTTTGGAAAGAATCTTCTTGCCGTTGCTGTCCGTCACCTCAAGAGTCGGAGTCCAGCCCTGCGGCAACTGCAGCTTATCGTCCTTCTTCAGCCGCACCACCGCCTTGATGTGCACAGTATGCCCTGGCCGGTAGACGGGCCGGTCTGTATAGATATAGGCCCTCGCCTCGCGCTGATTCTGTTGCGTGAAGCCATAGCTCCACGGCGTCACCAATGCCGCATCGGCTCCATGCTGCGCCAGCATCCACACATTCTCCGGCTCCATGGTTCCACCCGGCGCATTCGATCCTGCCCCACGCGGAGTCATCGTCAGTTGTGCCATTCCATCGCCGTTGGTCGAGCCCGACGACTGCATCTTGCCATCGGCCCACAGCGCCACACCGGCCTTCTCCACCGGCGCGCCCGTCTTGCGGTCGGCCACGTAGAGATCGGCTGTTCCATTCACCGTCCGCTCCACAATCGCGATGCTCGTCACCAGCGCCACGGTGTAAGCCTTATACGTGCCGTCCGTCGCCTCGATCAGGTACACGCCCGAAGCCAATCCATCAATCGGCAACTGCTGGGTCTCGCTCACCAGCGCAGGGGGCGTCTCCAGCTTCCAGCGCGCCACCAGTTGGCTCGCATTCAAAATCGGCACCTGCGCAAACTGCGCCGCGCCCACCACCCGGCTCTTTTTTCCCAGCTTGCCCTGCTGCTCGCGGAAGCTGTCACGCGCATCGTCGGTAAACTGTCCGCGGAAGAAGTGCCGCACCATCCACCACAAATGCGCCTTGAAGTCGTGCAGCTTCTCAAGCAACGTCCGCTGGTCAATCTGCTCCGCGGGCGACTCGCTCTGCACGCCAAAGCTGTGCAGGTCCTTCAATCCCGCGAAGAACTTCTGCGCATCGTTCACGCGGTACACGCGAAACTCGAGCTCCGGCACATTGCGCGCGAAGAGCTGAATCTTTACGCTCTCGCCCGGCGCAAACGTGCGCGAAGTCGACAGCGAGAAAGACCGTGGCGCGTCAGCAGCATGAACGGCGGGTGCATTGGCGGCGGCGCAAAGTAGCAGGATCGAAACAGCAAGCAGCGATTTACGGAGACTCATGGAGTTCCTCGCAGAATATTCCAGCGATACACGCCGAGAAAGTTGGGATTTCCGGGAAGCGGCCGCCATTGCGGCTGCGGATGGTCAAGCAGTTCGGCCAGCGCCACGCGGCGTAACTCGCCGGCGTTGCTGTGATCTTGTCCAGTGTCGTAGACGACCGCAGCCTCAGCGCCCACCCGCGTAACAATCATCGAGTGCCACGGCGACGACTGCCCGAACTGCCGATAAAACAGCAAATCTCCAGGCAGCGCATGCCTTACATCGCGGCTCACGAAATACGCATTGCGCTCCACCAGAGTCTTCGCATCGGCAAACTGCGCAAAGGCGCCGTCGCTCACATCCGCGGCCTCGAATGCCCCCGGCCGCACCCGGAACAGTGCGGTCCCAAGCGGCGTACGCGGATAGCTCCACGCGCGCACTTCGCCCGGCGGCTCCGCTACTTCCATGCCGCTGGTCACAAACCAGTTTTCGTCGTGGCGCTTCAGAGCTTCGCGATACGCGTAGCGCAGCAGGCTGGCGCAGTCGATAATTTCCGCAGGCACATCGCCCTTTGGGCGGACAGCCTGGTACTCCGCAATCGTCGCGAACCAGCGCCGAAACGCCGCCTGGTCCGCCGGATCGCCCAGCCGCAGAAAATCCGGCGTGCCGTCGCCGAACCGGTCCGTCCACGCCGCCGCCGAGGGTCTTCCTGCAGAACTCCCCGCCATCGCCGACCCATGCGTAATCCGCCCCGCGCGCAGCAAGCGCCTTCCGCCAAACCCTGCCAGCAAAAGCGCCAAAGCAAGCCCCGCCACAGCCCCGAGCGCAAGCCAAGACCTCCGGCGGTGGATCGGCGCCGCCGGGGTCGCAACGAAAGGTCGGGCGTGAGCACTCACAGGAATGGGAGAAAGTGGGTCGCACTCATCCTAGCGCGAAATGCCCCCTGTGCAGAAAACTAAATCCCTATTGATCCCGCAACACTCCGGGTGCCCCAGAGCCGGGGTCCCCACGGACAGGTCTTCGTCCGTGGGGTGGAGTGCCCGCCCTGAGCGAAGTCGAATGGGTCTCGATTTTGAGACCTCGGAAACGACAACACTATTTCGTATCCAACCCGACCATGCGGTCAATAAGCCAGCGCCACGCCATCCGCACGCATCTCGCTGGCCGCGGAATAGAAGCGATCCACGCCGCTCATGCGGTATTCGATGCACTCATAGCGCCCGAACCCGCCGTCCGACTCTCCCATCGGCCAGCCAAGCTCAATCAACGCGCGCCGCGAAGCCTCTGGCACACCCGTCTCCAGGCGCAAAAGCCCAGTCGGCCCCATCCCCGGCGCATCCTCGCCCATGGTCTGCGACGACCCTTCGTGGTGCCACCGCGGACTATCTCCCGCCGCCTGGGTATCCAACCCGTAATCCACGCGGTTGATGACGATCTGCGCCTGCCCTTGCGGCTGCATGTCTCCGCCCATCACGCCAAACGACATCCAGGGCTTCCCATCCCGCGTCGCAAATCCCGGAATGATGGTCTGGAATGGCCGCTTGCCCGGCGCGTAGATGTTCGGGTGCCCGTCTTGCAGAGAGAACAGCTCCCCGCGATCCTGGAACATGAAGCCCAGTCCATCCGCCACCAGCCCCGAGCCCAGCCCGCGAAAGTTCGACTGGATGATCGAAATCATCATGCCGTCGGAATCGGAGACGGTGAAGTAAGTCGTGTCCCCGTGACTCGGCGCCTGGCCTGGGTAGACCGGCGTCAAAATTCGATCCTGCCGAATCAGCTTCGCGCGCTCCGCAGCATATTGTTTCGAGTTCAGCCACTCGATCGGAATCTTCGCAAAGTGCGGATCCGCATAGTAGCGCGCGCGGTCCTCATACGCCAGCCGCTTGGCTTCCACCTGCGCGTGGATCGACGCCGCGGACTGAAAGCCCATCGCCCGCAGATCGAAGTTCTCAAGGATATTGAGGATTTGCAGCGTAGCCAGTCCCTGCGTATTCGCGGCCATTCCGTAAACATCCACGCCGCGATACTTGGTCACCAGCGGCTCGTTCCACTCCGCATGCTGCTCGCGCAGATCGCTTTCCGACAACCATCCGCCGATCCGCTTGAAGTAAGCATCGATGGTCTTGGCAATCGGCCCATCGTAGTACGCGTCGCGTCCGCCCTCGGCGATCATCCGGTAAGTGCGCGCCAGGTCCGGATTGCGAAACACGTCTCCCTCGCTCGGCGCTTTGCCTCCCGGCGCAAAGGTGTGCATCGCATTCGCTGTCTCTTCAACACCCGAGCGTGGCTTCACAAATGCAGCCAGGTTACGCCCGATATAGAACCCGATGATCTGCGGCACCGGCACTCCCGACTCGCAAAGGTGAATCGCCGGCTGCAAAATCTCTTCCCACTTCAGGCGTCCATAGCGCTGGTGCAGAGTCCACCATGCATCGAGCGCACCCGGCGTGGAAACCGCAACCGCGCCAAACTTGGGAATCACTCCATTGACCGCACGTTGCCGCACCGTGTCAAGGCTGAGCGATTTCGGCGAACGGCCCGACCCCGCCAGCCCCACCACCTTGGCCAGCTTCGGATCCCACACCATCGCGTAGCAGTCCCCGCCCAGGCCGCAACTGGTCGGCTCCAGAAATCCCAGACAGGCATTGGCGGCCACCGCCGCATCCACCGCCGAGCCGCCGCGCTTCAACATTTCGATAGCCGTCAACGTGGCCAGCGGATGCGCCGTTCCCGCCGCGCCCGAACAGCCCATCGCCGCCGACCTGCTTGCAAAGCTGGCTCCGGAAGGCCGGTCCCCGGCATGAACATCGGGGCGCTCAAATCGCTCGGCATCCGCAGGCTGAAACTTGGGCGGTGCGGTCTCCGCATCGGCATTAGGCGATCCTGCCCCTTGTTGTCCTTGAGCCTCGGCGCGAAACCCGCTAAGCGTACCTGCCGCAGCCAGCGGAAGTGCGGCAACAAAAGATCGACGGCGCATGAATCCTCCTTGGGAAAATTACGGGGAAGTCTCGGCGCGGTTGGACCCGCGCACACCCATGTTAATGGAACGCGGGCATTTAGCCTCGCGTTGCTCCCATTTGCAGATAATTACGATCATCTCGCGCACAATTGATTTAGATAAGACGGCCGCCGAAACCAACCGCGCCTTCGGAATGCGAACCCATGAAAAAACTCACGTTAACCGTCACGGATGAGAACTACCGCTGCGCGCGTGTTTGGGCGACCCAGTGCAATTCCTCCGTCTCCGCTCTGGTAAGAAATTTCCTCGAAATCCTGCAGAATCTCCCCTGTCCCGGCGTCGACGCACCCAGCGCCAGCACAGGCGTTTCCGCACCTACCCCCTTGGATAATCCAGGAATTTGACTGTGAAGCTGTGAAAGAACCACTCAAATAGCCCATATAGAATAACTTGCTTCTAAAAAATCCAAGGAAGCGCAGACCCTGTGAAACCGTGAAGCCTCGCGCAATCCAAGCAAAATCATTGGGCTGCAGAGGACATTCAGATACTTCACGGATATTGTGAAACTGTGGGATCTTCTTGGGTCAGGCCTGAGACGCCCGCGCTGCTCCCTAGTTGAAAAGGTCCTTCATCTTCTCCATCAGCCCCGGCGAGGCCGGCTTGTTGTCCACCGTCAGAGTCTCCGACAGTTTGGCAACCAGCTCGCGTTGCCCGCGGTTCAGCTTCCTGGGAATCTGCACAACAACCTTCGCGATCAGATCGCCTTGGCCCTTCTCATTCAGATAAGGAACGCCGCGCCCCCGAACGCGCACTTCTCGGCCGCTCTGCGTCCCCTCGGGAATCTTAAGGTTCACCGGCCCATCTATGCCGGGCATCTCGAATTCCGCGCCCAGCGCTGCCTGCGGAAAGCTGATCGGAATCACGCAATGCAAGTCGTACCCATGGCGCTCGAAAAAGTCATGCGGACGCACGGCAAGCACAACGTAAAGATCGCCCTTGGGTCCGCCGCCTCGCCCCGCGTCGCCTTCGCCGGCGTAGCGAATGCGGGTCCCATCTTCCACGCCCGGCGGAACCTTCACATGCAGCTTGATTTCACTGGTCGCGCGCCCCTCTCCACGGCACGTCGTACAGGGATCGCCGATGACCGAGCCCGTGCCGCCGCAAGCGCCGCACGTACGCGCCACCGAGAAGAACCCCTGCTGATAACGTAGCTGCCCGCGGCCCTGGCACTGACTGCACACGCTCGGCCCACGCCCCGAGGCGCTGCCCCGGCCTTTGCAATTAGGGCATGTTTCAAGGCGGCGAATCTTTACCTCGGTCTCTGTACCGAAAAATGAATCTTCGAAGTCGATGGTCAGGTCGAAGCGCAGATCGTCGCCGCGCTGCTGCCGCGAGCCGCGTTGCGAATTGCCTCCCATTGAAAACATCTCTCCGAACAAATCGCCGAAGATGTCGCCAATGTCGACTCCGCCGCTAAACGGACCGCCAGCGCCAAAGCCCTGCCCACCCAGCCCCGCATGACCGTAGCGATCGTATGCCGCCCGCTTGTCCGCATCGCTCAGCACTTGGTAGGCCTCACTGGCCTGCTTGAATCTCTCCTCGGCCGCATGGTCACCCGGGTTGCGGTCAGGATGATACTTGAGCGCTTTCTTTCGATAAGCACTCTTCAACTCCTGGTCGCTCACGTCGCGGGTTACGCCGAGAACCTCGTAATAATCTTCTTTGCTCACTCTAGTATTAGAACTCATTCGCTTGTCTGAGATTCAATCTCGCTTGTTCGCGCTGAGAACTCAATCGCCCACCGGGAATGGAGTTTCATTCGCTTTTCTGTTTGGGATTGTGGGCCACGCGCACCAGCGCGGGCCGCAGCAACCGCTCGCGCAGCTTGTAGCCGCGGCGAATCTCCTCGGCCACATGCTGGTCGGGCAGGTCATCGCGATCCACAGCGCCCAGCGCCTCGTGAATCCGCGGGTCGAATGCCTCGCCCAAAGCGGGAACAGGAGTCACCTGCATCTGCTTCAAAACTTCTTCCATCTGCTTCACGATCAGGGCCACGCCGGAGCGCAACTGGTGAGCATTGCTATCGGATTTGAGGGCCAGCTCAAAATTGTCGAGCACCGGCAGAAACTGCTCCACGACATTTCCGGTCGCGTAATCACGAAATTCCAGCCGTTCTCGCTCGGCGCGCTTGCGGGCATTTTCAAACTCCGCCTGCAGGCGCGCAATGCGGTCAACCAACTGGTCGCGCTCGGTCTTCAACTGATCGAATTCCGCGCGGGACACAGTCCCGGCGGTGTCATTGGCTATTTCGCCATCGGCAGCGGGCGCAGTTTCCAGTGCAGCTTCTTCCGCCAGCTCACCCGCTCCGGGCCCGGAAGTGATCTCAAGGGGTTCCAACTTCGTCAACTCTGTCTCCTGTTTTCGCGTATCTCTATTCATTGTCTCAAGAAATCGGCAGCGCCTGATTCCATTGCATTTTCTCGGCGTAGCGTCTTGTTTGGCGCGGGTATCGAGTGCAGATCGCGAATCTAGCCGCGAAGCGAACTCAGCACTTGGCCAGCTTCAATCCGAAACCGTCACATTCTGCCTAATCGGCGGGAATCTCAAGCAGGCGTTCGGAGAGCCGGGCGATGTAACTGACTGCCTGAATCATTTCCTGATATTGGATGCGCGTCGGCGCGATGACGGCGACCGTCCCCAGGTTTGCGCCGCCAAGCCGAGCCGGAGCGCCGATCAGCACCAGGTCCTGCATGGCGGGCGATGCTTCGTCCAGCCCCACCACCACGCGTACTTCCTGCTGGCGGCCATCCACATAAGCATTCAGCAGTTCCACCAACCGCTGCTTCGCTTCCAGGGCGACAAGCATCTGGCGCAGGCGCTCGCGGTCTAATTCCGTTGTAATCAGGTTGGCCATGCCGTCGATGAAAAGCATCGGGCCGGTTTCTCCGGCAGCCAGCGCTCCCTTGCGGCAAAGTTCCTCCACCGAGGCCAGCATCTGGTGGTAGGCTTCGCGCTCCACGTTCACGCGGCGGGCTATCTCGGCGCGGATGCGCTCGATGGGCCAGCCGCGAAAGTTATCGTTCAGATAGCGGGCAGCGGTTTCGAGCTCCAGGTGCGTCAGTTCGTGGTCAAGGACCAGCACGCGGTCCTGCACGGCGCCGGCTTGCGTAACCAGCACTGCCAGCACTTTGCCCGTAGAAAGGCGCGAGAAGTGAATATGTTCCAGCACCTGCCCCTCGGTCGAACTTGCCAGAGCAATCCCCAGCCCACTGGAGATCAGCGCCAGTACATGCGAAGTCCGTTCCAGATACTCGTGGCTGCTTGCGACCCCGGAAAAACTCTCCTCAATCTGTCCCCGTCGCGCGTCGCTGAGAGGGGAAGCGCCAGCCGGCAGGGAGCTGGCTGACTGCTGGCCTGCAGCCAGTTGGCCGGTGTGCATAATCTGCTCTACATAGTAGCGAAAAGCGGCCGGGGTAGGGATGCGTCCCGCGGATGTGTGTTGCTGATCGAGCAAACCAGCCTCGCCGAGCACAGCCATCACGTTGCGCAGCGTAGCTGAACTCAGCCCCTCGCGGTCGGCAAAGAAGCGCGCGAGAGCCTGCGAGGCCACGGGTTCGCCAGTGGCGATGTAGATCTCGATAATGGCGGTAAGCACCACCCGCTCACGCGGACTAAGGCGCAGATCAGGCATCTTCCCAGCTCTCGATCAAGGTTGGCAAGCCTGCGGAACAAAGGTTGCCGGCTGCGTCCCCAACCCTGACACTTGACTGCTAAGTGCATATTCCTTCAGCACTTATTGCAGAAAATGGATACAGCACTCCAATTTGATTGTAGGGAGTTTCGAAAGGCCCTGTCAAGGCTACCGCTGAACCGGTAACTGGTTGTAATAGCCCGTGTTGGTGCGGGCCGTAAGTTTCGGCTTGTCTATCTGAACCTTCAAATCATGATATTCGTCGGGCCTGTCGGCACGGGGAGGATCGAAGGAGATGGTGTAGAAGGCGCTCGCATCGCGGACGCACTTTTCGATCTGTGCTGTCATATTATTATCCGGGCCCAGGGCAAGTCCTCCGCTTTGGGTTGCCAGAACCTTCACGTCCAAGTCGCCGTTCTTCTCCTCCTGCGGTGATCGCACGCCTTTCAAAAAGCTCTGATAGAGGAAGCTATATGGGGTGAAATCGCCCGAAGAGATGCTGTAGAGGGCAGTGTGATTCTCCCGCAATTCGGTTGAGAGCGCAACGATCATATCAAAGTTCTGCCGCTGCTCTCTGGCCGACGCATCGCTGAATCCCAGGCCACTTAGCATGGGCCATCCGGGGCCAACCCAGATGAGGATCTTCCGGCCTGGCTTGGTGGTTTGCGTCTGCACGATCGAATAAATGGCGCGCAGAGAGAGCTCGAATCGTTCGATGGCGCCATA
Source organism: Acidobacteriaceae bacterium (assembly GCA_003142935.1). Classification (GTDB taxonomy): domain Bacteria; phylum Acidobacteriota; class Terriglobia; order Terriglobales; family Acidobacteriaceae; genus Telmatobacter. Next base: position 14,115 of record PLOG01000151.1, on the reverse strand, counting down.
AACACCGGACGACCGGTTTATGGTACGCAGACGGGTTTCGATCTGGTTAAGTTCCTCGGCTTCCACATTGCCATCCGTGGACGACGCAGGCTGCAAACTCACTCCGTCTTCGGTCAAGAGGTAGATCGATACCGGCTGGGTTAGATGGCCGCCATTTTCCTGAAAGAACCTCATCATCTGCTGCCGTGAGTAAGAGACTTGATTGAAGCCTATGTTCACCATGTCGAGGACCAAGATGACCTGAACCGAAGGGTCGGGCTTTTTGGCGGCTGCGTCGTAGGCGTGGAAAGAGGCGATGGGCTCCGGATGCTTGTCGTCGAGAAGCGTAAAGTCCTGCTGGGTCAGTCCGGAAACCGGGTTTCCCTTTGCATCGGTGACGACGACATCAAGCTGGATGCGATTCCTGCCAGCGGCGGCCACTGCCGGATGAACTGCGGGGCGGTCCATCAGCACCGGGTTCTCAGGCTCGGTTGGAGGGGCGGTTTTAGAAGTTGGTGAAGCAGATTGCTGTGCACTCAACAGGACCGGCACGAAAAAAAGCAGCGCCGTGCAGATTTTGTGTGACCTGTTCATGGTTTAATGCTTCTCGAGGCTGCAACTAACTCCCCGCAAGGAATCCATTCTACGCCCAGTGAAGGCATGCTGAAACGGCAAAGCGTCTGAGCGTCGTTGCCCTTAAGCAGTGGATGGAGGAAGATGGTTGTGCGCGCTATGCTGGTTTTTTGCTCGATGAGACTACCTCCATCACACCGCATGTTTCCATCGAGAGCCGAAGTTTAATGAAGGAAAGAGGAGTTGAATTGGTAATGCACGGCTTGGCCCGTCCATCTGTTTTCGTGCTGGCCCTCACCGGCGGAGGGTTTCTGTCCCTGGCCGGCCGGGTTGCCGACGCCCAAACCGCCGCTCACCAACCTGCTCCGCAAACCGTAATAGAACTGACGCAGTGGCAGGAGTTGGCCGCCTGGCGCGCAGCGCATGAAAAGGAAATCTCGGCGCCGGACGGGTGGCTATCCCTGGCTGGTCTTGAATGGCTGAAGACCGGTTTCAACTCGGTGGGTTCAAGCGCGGACAGTCAGATTCGGATGCCGGCACAGGCTCCCGCGCACTTGGGGCTCCTGACGGTAAGCGGGAAGGCGACAGATGAAGTTGTGCAGTTGCTGGCGCCGGCAGGGGGTTTTCCTCCTGGTCTGACGATCGATGGGAAGCCGGCGCGAGAGGGTTCTCTCGTGGTGGACGGCGCGAAGCCCACAACCATTGCCTGGCATGGGATGTCTTTGGTGGTGCTCAAGCGGGGCGACCGTTATGTGGCGCGCATCAAGGACGCGGATTCGCCGGCGCGAGCGGGGTTTCATGGGCTCAACTGGTACGCGCCCAACCCGAGTTACCGGGTGACGGCGCGGTGGGTTCCCTTCAAGCCGGCGCAGGTGGAGGAGATCCCCACGGCGATCGGCACCACGCTCAAACTGCCGGCGCCGGGGCTGGCTGTATTCCTGCTCGACGATGAAGTTCTTCATCTGGAGCCGGTAATTGAAGACCCTGCGGGCAAAACATTGTTCTTTATCTTGAGAGATGAGACGAGCAAGACCACGACCTATGGCGGGGGACGATTTCTGCACACCGGGCTGCCTGACCATGGACTCGATCAACCCGGCAGCCTGATATTGGATTTCAATCGGCTTGAGAATCCGCCGTGCGCGTACACGGTTTACGCGACATGCCCGCTGCCGCCGGAGCAGAATCAGCTGGGAGTATCCTTGGAAGCGGGGGAACAACGTTACCAAAAATAGCGCCTGCGGGAGACCAAAGAACGGGGCGGCAACAAAGCGAAGTACAATTCACTTTTTGGAGGCGGTATGAGAGCTTTTTGGGGGAGCAAATTGGCGCTTTGTCTTGCGGCGGCCCTGATATTGGCCGGGTGTGTGTCCGTGTGCCAGGCTCAGTCCGGACCGAAGACCGATAAGCACGGGCAAAAGATCGAGAAAAGGCTTTCCAGGTACAAGACAGGTACGCTTTTGCATCTTGAGTTCAACAACTCCACCGAATGCACTGGCACCGTGAACACGCTCGCGGACACATCGTTTACCTTCAATAATTCGGAGACGAATGCGAAGGAGACCCACCTTTACAGCGACGTTTCGCGCGTCGAAAAGGGCAAGGAGTACATCGGCGCCGGCTCCACTCCGAAGCACCACATCATATTCTGATTCCGTTTCCCCGCGGAGGCTCCGGCTGCCATGCCGATCCGCGCAAGGTTATGTGTAAGTCGATCCCGCAGTTGCTGCCTTGCTGCATTCGCGGTCGTCCCTTCATGCTTGAATTGTTCAGCTTTCAGAAGGCCGGAATTCCGTTTCTTCTTGTGCTGATAGATTTTAAAGAGGGGCGCAATCAAGCGGACGTCCAAGGCTGTATCCCCCAACGAACCGCGCCGCGCCGGGAAAGAGCCATGTTCCATACAACAGAAGACATTCACATTCAATGGACGAAAGTGGTTCTTCCGCCGGTGTTTCTCGAGGAAGAGTTCCCCGTCACCGAGGCTGCCTCGGAGACGATCTTCAGAACCCGCGCCGAAATTACCGAGATTTTGAACGGCGACGATTCGCGGTTGCTGGTTCTGGCGGGGCCCTGCTCCATTCATGACACTGCTGCCGCGCGCGAGTACGGCTGGCTGCTGAAGAACGCGATCGACGAGTTTTCCAGCGACCTGCGCATCGTGATGCGCGTCTACTTCGAAAAGCCGCGCACGACGATTGGATGGAAGGGGCTCATCAACGATCCCTATCTCGACCAATCCTTCAAGATCAACGACGGCCTTCGGCAGGCGCGGCACCTGCTGCTGGACCTGGCCGAGGCAGGCGTGCCCACGGGAACCGAATTCCTCGACATGATTTCGCCGCAATACATCGCCGGGCTGGTGAGCTGGGGCGCAATCGGGGCGCGCACCACCGAGAGCCAGGTTCACCGCCAACTGGTGTCGGGCGTCTCCTGTCCGGTGGGCTTCAAGAATGCGACCTCGGGCGATGTGCAGGTAGCCATCGACGCGATTCTCTCCGCGGCGCATTCGCATACATTCCTGGGGCATACCAAGCATGGTCAATCCGCGATCTTTGTAACCACCGGCAATCCCGACTGCCACATTATTCTGCGCGGCGGGAGGAATACGGTGAACTACACGGCGGACTGCGTGGCCGATACCGCGGCCAAGATGGAGAAGGCGGGAATTGCGCCGCGCATCATGATCGACTTCAGTCACGCCAACAGCAGCAAGGACTACCGGCGGCAGGCGCTGGTGTGCCACGATGTGGCCGGCCAAATTGCGGCGGGAGACCCACGGATTCTGGGCGTAATGATCGAGAGCAACCTGGTGGCAGGGGCGCAACCGCTGGTCCCCGGACAGCCGCTGGTTTATGGCCAGAGCATTACGGATGGCTGCATCGACTGGGCCGAAACGCGGACGCTGCTCGCGGAACTGGCTGAGGCGGTGCGGGCGCGGCGCGGAAAATGACCTTTACGGCGCGGCATCAATCTGCCGGGAGATCCAGCGGCTCAGACTTACGCCCTCGACGGCGGCGCGGAGAGCTGCTTTGCGGTGCAGTTCCGGCTCGGTGCGCACCAGAATCTTACCGTTGAAGAGGCGGTCGGGCTGTTGGCCGGTCTCGGCGCACAGCTCCAGATAGCTGTCGATGCTCTCGCGGAAGGCCCGCGTCAGTTCTTTGGCCGACGCGCCCTCGAAATGAATCACATCCCGCAGCCCGGCGACGATTCCAGAAAAGGTGTTTTCTTCCGGATCGAAGTCGATGGGACCGCCGATATAGCCTTTGTATTCCATCATGGCCTTACACCTGCGTTGACAAGAAACTGGCGCACAGCATCGACCGCGCCCTTCTTGGTCTCAGGCCGGGGATGCGGACGGTGAAAGATGGCGGTCACTCCATTCAATCGCGCCGCAACCCGGCTTCCGGCACGCTCGCTTACCTCGCCCCCCAGGGCCCGTATCAGCGATTCAATCGCGGACCATCGGATATTCGCCTTTGTCGGGCGATGAAAGACTGCGTTTAGCGTAGCCTGTTGCGCCTTGTTCATCGCAAAGGAATCCTACTCGTTCTTTCCCTTGCGCACAATAGATATGATAGCGCAATCCGCTATCAAGAGTCCACGGAAGAGGTTGAACGGACTGCGACACGGAGCCGCTATGATGGTGACCAGCAGCGCACGAGGCGGCGATCAAACTCATGCCCCCAACCATCTTTATCTCGGCAGGCGAGGCAAGCGGCGAGCATTATGGGGCTCTGCTCGCCGCGGCTCTTCAGCGCCGTCTCGCGGTCGGCGGTCAAACTCCGCAACTCTTCGGCATGGGCGGCGAGCGGATGCAGGCGGCGGGCGTCGAACGCGTGGTGCGCTCGGAAGATATGGCGGTGATGGGCTTGACCGAGGTGGTACTGCACCTGCCGCGCATTTATCGCGAGTTTCGCAAGCTGAAAAAGGCGATCCGCACGCGCCGGCCAGACGTAGCCGTGCTGATCGACTTCCCCGAGATCCATTTCAGGCTGGCCAGGGAATTTCATCGGCTTGGGGTTCCGGTGATTTTCTTTGTGAGCCCGCAGTTGTGGGCCTGGAAGAAGCACCGCATCAAGCTGGTGCAAAGGTACATTCGCAAGATGCTGGTAATCTTCCCCTTCGAGGAGGCGTTTTACCGGGAGAACGGCGTCAAGGCGGAATTCGTAGGCCATCCGCTGGCTGAGTTGCCCCTGCCCACCATAACGCGCGAGCAGTTTGCGGCAGAAAATGGCATGGACGCCGCCCGAACATGGATCGGCTTGCTCCCAGGCAGCCGCGCCCGCGAGATCCGTGACCACCTCCCTGAGATGCTGGAAGCCGCACGGAAACTGCAGTCGGCTGCGCCCGCGCCGGGGGCGTTCGAGTTCCCCGCTTCGGAGACGTTCGAGTTTATGGTTCCATTGGCGCCAACGCTCAGCTTGGCCCAGCGCGCCGAGGTGCTACAGATCGTAAAGGATCACGGAAGCGGGCATTTGGTCCGGCTTGTGGATGATGCCCGTGCCGCCCTCTTCCACGCCCGCGCCTCGGTAGTCGCCAGCGGCACGGCTACGGTGGAGGCGGCGCTGATCGGCAATCCTTTTGTGGTCGTGTACCGGGTGTCGGCGCTGACCTATGCGATCGCCAAGCGCGTGGTGAAGGTGCCGCACGTGGCCATGGCCAACCTGATCGCGGGCAAACAGGTGGTTCCGGAGCTGATTCAGCATAACTTTACGGCGGCAAATATCGTCCAACAGTTACAGCCGCTGCTACCGGACGGGGTCGCTCACGAGTCCATGATGAAGGGGTTGGGGACGATTCGAGACGCGTTGAGAGTGCGGCCGGCGGTTGATCCGGCAAGAAATATCGAAGGAACCGTCGGCGCCATTGAGCGGGTGGCGACGATCGCCCTTGAAGAACTTGAAGCCTCTTCCCCGGCAGCAGTCGAACGGGCTGTGCAATCCTGAATGGAATCGATCTGGGCCCTGAGAACGGCCGCCGGAACAAAGGCGGAAGCGCAGGGACGGAAATGCAAGGATAACTGCTATGCGTGGACATGAACGGAACACCCGGTTTCGGTGCGGACTGCATTTCTTGGCAGGCGCGGCAAGCATCCTGACGGCATTTCTGGCCGTGGGAATGACGATGGCTGTTCCGGCGGCGGGGCAAAGAGCGGAGCGGCCGGCGCTGGACATTACCGGCTATGTAATCGATGCCGAGCTGGATACTGCTGCGCACCATCTGACGGCCAAAGCGGTGGTCAGCTTTACAGCGCCTCCGAACCTTGACGTGGTGAATTTTGGTTTTCATCCCGCGCTGAAGTTGACCAAGATTACCGACGAGAGCGGCAAACTGCTGGAGGGGGAGCGGACGGCAGATGGTTCGATCCGGGTAACTCCGGGCACGGCCTTCGTGCAGGGCAAGACCCTGCACTGGACCTTCGAGTACGAGGGCACTCTCACCGGTAGCGAGGATGGCCCGATCGAGGGCCTGAAGCTGGCCGCTATCCAGGAGCCGATCAGCTACCTGCTTTACGCGGCACGATGGTTCCCGACAACCGGCTATATGACCGACCGGTTTACGGCGGAGATGCATATCCGCGTACCCCAGGGAATGAAGGCCTTCTCGAGCGGCGCCGAGGGGGCGTCGAAGTCCGTCACACTCAGCAACGGCAAGCCGGGAGACGAGTTCACCTTCAACTGGAAGAAGCCGGGATTTCCTGGAACCGTGATTGCGGGGCGGTACGTAGGGCCGATTTCGGCGGGCGCGGGAAATGTGAAGGTATACGTAAGCATCAGCCACCAGGCGTCTGCGAACCAACTGGCGCAGATGGCGACCAAGGAATACGACTTCTTCACTGACAGCTTTGGAGAACCGGAGACCAGCCATTTGAACGTAATGGAGGTGCCGGACGACACCTTGCCCGCAGTGTGGGCTCCGGAACTGGCGGCGATTCAGAGCGCGAGAGTGGGCGACAAGAGCGGCGTCAGGCTGCTGGCCAATACCATTGCGCATCAGTGGTGGGGATGCGAGGTGAGTCCGCGCACGCTGAGCGACGCCTGGATTACAAATGGCATGTCGCGCTACGGCGAGCTGATGTTTCTGGAGGACGATAGCGGCAGAAGCGCAATGAATGCAGCTCTTGAAGACGTTTCGGCAGGGGCGCTGGCGTACGACACGACCCCGCTGTCGAGCGTGGGCCGGCTGGCTCCGTTCTCGCCGCAGTTCCAGTCCATGACCCTTGAAAAGGGCGCGATGGTCTTCCATATGCTGCGTGGAGAGGTGGGCAACAAGGCCTTCCTGGAAATCCTCAAGGGGACTCTGAGCCAGTACACAGACAGTTCGATCCGGACGCAGGACCTGGTGAAGGTGGCGGAGTCGCAGAGCCAGCAGCAGTTAACCTCGTTCTTCGCGCAATGGATTGACGGCACCGGCGCGCCGCGATTTACTGACAAATACGCCGTATACCGGCTGGGAAACAACAAGGGATTCAGGACCATCGGAGAGATTCAGCAGGACCTTGACCTGTTCCGGATGCCGGTCGACTTGCGGATCGAGACCGACGGCAAGACGGAAAACCAGAAGATCGAGGTGGTGGGCACCGACACTCAATACGTTGTGGATACTTTCGGACGGCCGCGGCGCATCAGCATCGATCCCGAAGACTGGGTTCTGAAGACGACCCCCGATTTGCAGGTGCGGATCGCAATTCTGATGGGACAGCAGTTGGTAGCGGAAGGCGACCTGGCGGGCGGCTTGACAGAGTACAAAAAGGCACTCGATGCAAACCCGCAGAGTTCCCTGGCCAGCTACAGGATTGGCGAAGTGCTGTTTAGCCAGCACAACTACCAGGCCAGCGTAAATTCGTATCGGGATGCGCTGCGCGGCGACGATGAACCGCGCTGGACCGAGGTCTGGAGTCACATCCAGATCGGCAAGATCTTTGACGTAACCGGACAGCGGGACCGGGCGGTGAACGAATACCGGCTGGCTGTCCAGACCAACGACAATACCCAGGGAGCAGTGAACGAGGCGCGGCTCTATCTGCAGAAACCCTATAAAGCGCCAGACGCTGAGTGAGCAGACTGCGAAAGAGAACGGCCAGCCCACCAGGGGGCCGGCCGCTTTTTTTCTCGGCCTCTTTTTCTCTCGGCCTCTTTTTCTCTTGGTAAGAACTCTTCGGTTTATTTGCCGGCGCTCGACCTGCCCAGAGAGATGACCTGGAGTTCTACCTTGGCCAGGCCCGGCTTGGTCATGGCCAGCCTTTGGGCGGCAGCTTGGGAAAGGTCGATGATGCGCCCTTCCTCTACCAAGTCGCCTCGATCGTTGATCTTAACTACGACTGAGCGCTTATTGGCCTGGTTGACGACCCGGACAATTGAACCGAAGGGAAGGGTCGGATGGCAAGCGGTCATAGCAAACTTATCGAACGGTTCGCCGCTGGCCGTCTTGCGCCCGTGAAAGATCCCCCCATACCAAGAGGCAATGCCGTGGAGCCTATCGCCCCGTTTAATGGCGGTCTGCTCCGCTCGAAGAGAATCCGGCGTGGGTTCTGCAACTGGAGGCGCGCCCGTCATAGTGGTAGCGACAGGTTGGGAAAGCCGCGCATCCGCGTGCACTGTCCGCGTGGAAAGCAAGATCACCACAGCGGCCAGCGCAATCGATGAAACTCCCGCAAGCAACCAAAAGTGCAGCGAAGTGTTCAGGATCAAGTTGCGTGATTTCCTATTCATGACCATCTGCCAATTTTACCAAATTGCCACTAAAATGCCTCTCTTATTAACAAGATAGCTAACACTATTCCTGTTGAAAAAGTACCGGAATCCGGGGCCATTTTCGATAACTCTTTCCTGTTCAGTCATTTGCGCTTTGCGCCGTAAATGAAGCAAAAAAAGAACTTCCGGGCAGGCTGTTGAATTCGTATTCTGGTACGCTCATCGCTGCCTTTTAACGCGAATATATGGCGAATATGTCTCCGATCTGCAGGAGTCTCAGAGGCTACCCCGCAGGCCCCCGCGGCCCACTGAGGAGCGGGAGCGTAGGACGGGGATTTGCAGATTATTTCCCGCTTCCTGTCAGCATAAGGCCAGGGTCATTTGTGGCCGCGGATGGGGAGATGTATGAAGCTGAGCAATGCGGGACTGGAGTTGCTGAAGAGATCGGAAGGATTCAGGGGTCGCACATATAAGGATGCAAACGGGCTCCCGACTATTGGGTACGGACACAGGCTTCTACAGTCTGAGTCGTTTCCCGGCGGGATTGGGGAGGCGCAGGCAGCGGAGATCCTGGTCGTCGATGTGCGCAACGCCGAACAGGCAGTCGAGCGGCTGGTGAAGGTGCAACTCACACAAGGGCAATTCGACGCGTTGGTGGACTTCTGTTTCAACCTTGGATCCGGCCGGCTGGCCTCTTCCACCCTGTTGAAAGTGCTGAACGGCGGCCAGTATGAGGCTGCCGCTGAGCAGTTGCAGCGCTGGGATCGGGCTGGCGGCGAGGAAAACTCCGGGCTAAAGGCGCGCCGTGAGGCTGAGCTTGCACTTTGGGGAGGCGTGGCGCAGAAGGCAGCCGCGTGAGCACGATAAATCAGGAAGTTGGCGACATGGATCTGGACGGGGCGAGTTCAGTGACCTCGAGACGTTCCCCTGCCTTGAGATAGCCTTTACGCCGAAACCAGTCCTCCATAGCGGGCTGGAGGCGGTCGAGGGGGACGCGGTTCCCAGCTTCCAGCAGTCCATCACCAACCGGAAGCGTGTCGTCGAAGACCGCATCGTTCGTAAAGTTGCGCATAGCAAAGTTGTCGATCCAGTGGATAGGGCAGGCATGGCGCTCGCCTGTGGAGTCGACGCGCTGGATGGAGAGTCGGCGGACGAACATGGTTCCACTTTAACGGATGCATGGGATTGGACGTCACTGTTGGACCAGGCGAATAACCCTGGCTCTCCAGACAGCCGGCTTTTCTTGGCCGCCCATTCTGATTTCGCCTTACAATGGATTCATGAGTGCGCATGTAATCGGCAACCGGGTGCCCACCCCGGAAGAAATGGGCAGGATTCTCGGACTAAGTTCTGAGCGCGTGGCAGCTGTGCGCAGCATCATGAGTACGCCATCCAGAAAGAAATCTTCAACGGGCGCGAGCCTCACGTTCCGGATAGCTCCTACGAGGAAGTCAAGCCGCTCGCGAACCTCTTCCAAGGTTCGGGGCAAGCGGTAGATTCGGCGTGCGGCATAGCAAGCGCATCGAATCGGTCTTCCTCAACATCCCATACGATCCCGAGTTTGAAGACCTCTATTTAGCCTACATCGTGGGACTAACTCAGCTTGGCTTACACGTCAATGCAACGGTAGCGGTTCCAAACCAGGGCCGGCTCGAAACCATCATCGGTTTGATCGAGGAGTCCAGTTTCTCGATTCATGACCTCTCACGGATCGAACTTTCGAAGGGGATTCCCCGTTTCAATATGCCCGTGGAGCTTGGTCTTGCGCTTCACCGTTCGCACGTCACGAAAGGCCGGCACCGGGTTTACGTGTTCGAGAGCAAACCCTATCGCGCGCAACGGTCGACCAGCGATATCAACGGAATTGATCCCAAGATACATCGTGGAACAGCCAAAGGCGTAATGGCTGGACTGCGCAACATCTTTCGACAGCCAGGCGATGTGACTACGGTTCCCGAGATGCTCCTCAGCTACCGCGCCGTCAAAAGGAAATTACCCGAGCTACGGCTAAATGCAGGCGGGAAGTCGCTGTTTGAGGCGTCGGTATTCCAGGATTTAACGCTTGCCGCGCTCGTAGAATCCCAGAAACTCATTGAAATGCGTGTCCGTACTCATCGCCGCTGAAATTATGGTGCGAGACCGATTACACGGTGGCAGCATGCTGGGCGCATGATTGCCGATCTAGAAACCAATCTGCCACTATTTATCGACTCTTTTCCGGCATAACTTTGGCGTCTTTGCCTTGTTGCGTCTCCACGCGGAAGCGCTTGTAGTCGAAGTCGTGCTCCACGAAATGCTGACGAACATTCTTGACCATCAGCAGCCTGGCTTGCATCGTGCCTTCGCCGCCTGTTGGGAGCCAGAGACCATCGCTTACAAGAGCCTGGTCAAAGCGGAAGTTGGAGCCTTTCTGGATGCTGGCCAGCAACCCACCCGCAACCCGGAAGTTGTCGTTGAAGTTCACCTCCAGATGGGCCACCTGGCGGTCAGCCTCATCCACCCAAATCGTTCCCTGGAGTTTCTTTGAGGCGTCTTCCACCAGGCCGTGGGTCTTGGCGTCCTTGCGGCCCACAAAATCAAAGACGATGGTCTGCCGCCCGCGGTAGATCTCCCTCCGCGGATTGCTGACGTCCAAGATCTCGAGCACCCGGCTGATGCTGATCGCCTGGCCCTCCAGCGGCTGATCGGGCGGCGTCTTTTCGGCTTTCTCCACGCGCTTTGTAACGCTCTCGGTCTCCTTCTGCTGGTCATGGTCGCTGAGCGGCTGGCCGTTTTTCTTCACGGTGCGCGCAATCACATGTCCGTTGACGAAAAAGTCCTCCTCCTCAACCGACTCGGTCTTGGTGACCTTGCCGTTCGAATCGATATCCTGTGTAGTCTCGAGAGTGCTATAGGTGTAGTTCTCGCGGACCTTGTCGAGCTGCCTCTGGTGGGCCTGAACCTCGTGCATGAGCTGACGGATGTCGGGCAGGGCAGGACTGGGCGGCTGTTGAGCCAGGCCTGAAGGCGCCAGCAACAGGGGCAAAAGCAGGCCTTTCAGCCGGTTGGTCAGTCGGGAATCCATGCAGGCGGTTCCTTCGTTTGAATGAGTTGAAGGAGGCGGCGCGCCAAAGCCTCACTCCGCTTTTTGGGCCCTGCGTTGTTGGACCGAATGTGCAGGGAAAAGTCCTGAACTTCTAGAAGAAACAGCGACGAAACCCTCTCTAATGCTATACGTTAGAGCGGTGGGCCGCATCCAAGGGCTGAAGACGGCTCAAGGGCGACAGCCCCACAGATCGCATCAAAACGAAAACCAAATAAGTGAGGAGAAGACCATGCGCCTGCTGCTGCAATGGATATTGACCGCGATTGCGCTGCTGATTGTTTCCAGAATCGTTCCGGGCTTTCACGTGAATGGGCTATGGCCCGCGCTGATTGCCGCGTTAGTCATCGGACTCCTGAATGCGACCGTCGGCCTGCTCCTGAAGATCATCACCTTCCCCCTCAGCATCCTCACGCTGGGGCTGTTCCTTCTGGTCATCAATGGCATCATGATCCTCGTGGCCTCCGACATCGTGCCCGGATTCCGTGTTTACGGTTTCGCTCCAGCCTTCTGGGGTGCGGTTGTGCTGGCTCTTCTGGGAATGGTCATCAGGGCAGTTGTGAAGGAAGCCTGAGCTGCTTCAACGCACGCTCGTCATCGTGGCCGAGAACACCGCAAGGGGCTCGCCGTCACTTCGCCGTAGAAACCGCGGACTGGGCAGAAGCCTTCCTGCTCGCGAGTATTCTTGCCTGGTTTTGCGATATGGGCACGATCGGCATCGGATTCTTCTTCAGGGGCTTGGCAGATGCCGGCTGAAGATTGCCGACCTGAGCATTGCCAGCTTGCCCCGTCGCCGGTTCAGCGACCACAGGACCGTTGAGCGTCTCCGGCTTGCGCATGGCGCCCGCGCTGGAGAATCCTCCGCCTGCGCCTGCCCGCGGCGGCATCACGATGATCCGGGCCGGTTGCGATGGCTGAACCCGCATGTAAATGCCCCATCCGCCGCTGGTGACGACAAACACGATGGCAGCCGCGGCAGCAACGCGCATCCAGCTACCGGTGGGCCGCAACGCGGCCGGCCATTGCAGAATGCGGCCCGTCCGCGGAGCGCTCTTCAGACCGGCATTCACACGGTCCTCAAGTCCTTGGGGGGCGGGCAGCCGCGCAATCAACCGGAGAGTGGCTTCGGCTGAACCTGAATCCACCTGGGGACCAGTGCCGGAAGTCGAGTTGTAAGAAGTTGAATTCATCTGAGACTCCTTCATTTGAGAGCCCTTGAGTGATTGAGCAACTCAGCCATCAGGTTGCGGGCGCGAAAGAGCCGGGAGCGGACGCTGGACTCGGTAATCCTGAGAACCTGGGCGATCTCCACGCTGTTAAGCTCTTCAAATGCCGATAGGTGCAGTACCTGGCGCTCCTTGGCGGGCAGTTTTTCTACACAGGCGAGGACGTGCGCATGGTACTGGGCAGCAGAGGCGATTTGCTCGGCTGAAAGCCCGTCACAAGGCAGCACGCGGGCCATTTCCGCCACGTCGTCGGTCTCCGGACGGGTCTTGGCGCGGCGTTTGCGATCCAGCACGATGTTCCAGACAATGCGGATCAGCCAGACGCGCCGGTCGCGCACTTCGTCCAGCGAATCGCGATGGCGCAGGACACGCAGAAACGCCTCTTGCACGGCATCTTCGGCATCGGCTGGGTTGCGCAGAACGGAGTAGGCAACGCGATAGAGCGCGCCCGCGTACTGGGTGACCATCGCCGCAATGGTCGCCTCTTCCGCCTGAGTGCGAGCCAGACCGTCCTCCGCGCTGTTCGGAATCTCCATCCAACCTGCGTAAATTGCCTGGCTGGTGCTCATAGATCACCAGACGCAGGCGGAGTAAGAAATGCTCGAATGCCATGCCGGTTTTGCCAGCGGCGCAAAAGGAAAACTCGCGGAACCACCGGCTCCGCGAGTCTATCGTGTCAACTTGGCCGCGCTTGCTACTTTGCGGCCAGTTTTTGGGCGGCAATGGAGCCGGCGGCGCCTTCCTTATCCGCGTCTCTGACCTTGGCCCAAAGGGTCCGTGCCTGGTCCTGCTTGTTCTCGGCGACATAGAGATCGGCCAGGTCGAGCTGTGCCACCACTGCCGGAACCGTCTCAGAGGGCTTGGCAACCACAGCGTTGTAGAGATCGATGGCCTGGGCATCCCGTGAGGTCTGGCGATAAAGCCCGGCAAGCGCTAGCTTTCCGAGGTTGGCCTGGTTGCGGTCCCAGGCCCCGGAAACGGCCTTGAGTTCAGTCTCGGCAGAGGCATTCTGGCTCAATTCCTCGTCGGTGATACCGAGAAAGTAGCGCGCCTTGGTGCCTTGGGGCAGCCAGCTGTAGTCCTTGGCCACGGCGGCAAACTGGCTATTGGCGGCCTTGGTGCGATCGGCGGAGGTTGCGTAGATTCCGTTTCCAACCGGAAGCCCGGGCTGGGCCAGCGGTGCGTTGTAGGTGTCCATGGCGGCGCCCAGGGCGCTGTCGGCCGCAGTTGACCGGATGTTCCAGAAAATGATCGCCCCAACAATCACGACAAGTGCTGCACCGCCAACGATAGCCCAGTGCAGAACGCCGGAACGGTGACCACTGACCCAACTGGCGCTGTCCGCAGCTGCCTGGGCAAACTTATCTTTCTTGAGGGCGTGACGCGTTTGAGTATCCACAGGGTCTCTTCTTGTCCTTCTCTTGCGATTCCTGATCTGAAGACTTGCAGGCGGGATGCGAACGAGTGGAGGCACTGCGACTGCAACCCTATTAGTCTATCAGCGCGCCAAGAGCAGCGTCCACCGGACGTGCGGGCGGCTCAGGGCAAACGCATCTTAATT
>PLOG01000017.1 GCA_003142935.1 Acidobacteriaceae bacterium | reverse complement strand
GTCGAGCTTTTCCCCGGCACCGACGGCCTGCTGCACATCTCTGAAATCGCCGAGCATCGCGTCAAGGAAGTCAAGGACGAGTTGCGCGAAGGCGACCAGGTGATGGTGAAGGTTCTGGCCATAGAAGGCAATCGCATCAAGCTCAGCCGCAAGGCGCTCATCAAGGAGCAGAAGGCCAAGCTGGTTCAGTCTGCTCCGGCAGCCGAGCCTGGCGAGAGCGAGGGCACGGTCTCCGAGTCCGTCGCCGCGCCCGCCGCGGCCGCCGCACCCGTTGCTCCGGCAAGGCCGCGCAATGAGTTCGACGAGCGCCAGCCGAAATCCAACCAGAGCACCATCCTCATCGAAGGCGGAGACGATTTCGATGAAGAGGCAGGCGGCGAGTTCGACGAAGAAAGCGAGCCGAACTTCAACCGCGTTGACGGAGCGCCGGCTCCGGTGGGTCAAACAGCCGGCTCCGGGCGTCCTCCAGCCCCCAACAACAACAATCGCCGCCGCCGTCGCCGCCGCCCCGGTGGTCCCGGTGGTGGTCGCGGACCTGGCGGTCCCGCGTAATCGCCGGCAAATCCAGAAAGCACAAGCAAGGCCCGGACCCCGCGTCCGGGCCTTGCTTTTTCATCTTGCCTTTCGTTTGTCCTCTCCCATACCCTGAACCAGATTCGCCCCCCCCAAAAGGAGCGACTTTTGAAGACCAGCACTCGACTTATATCGGCAGTTGCATTTTGTGTTCTCGGCGTGCAGGGCGCCATGGCCGGCGCGCCGTTGAAAGGAATCGACGTGAAGCTGGGAAAGAATCCCGGCGGTGGCTGTGCTGCTCGAACAACAGACGGCTCCGGAAAGGCAAATTTCGGCGTCTGGCCCAAAGGCAACTACACCCTGAGCCTCACCGAGACCGCTGCCCCGGCGCTGAGTGTGCAAAACACGGCCCGTACGCAAAGCTCCCTATCGAAGCCTTCAACTTTGGCCCCGCCCAAAATGCATCTGACCGTCACGGGCACGGCAGGCGGAAAGATCGAGCGCGATGTCGCACCCACTGCGTCTGCTCGCGCGCTCCCCATAGAATTCTCGCTGAGCGGAAAAGAAGAACTCGTCGTGGTTGTCACCGCGGTGCAATGAGGCATCCATCCTCGGTGTAGATGGCAAAAGGCCTGGACTCTGCGTCCGGGCCTTTGCTGTTGAGGATCTGCGCTTGTCTTCTATCCAACTTGCCGCGAGCGAGACTCGTCTTCCTTGCGCGGTGGCAAAGCCGACGCCGGCAGGCGGGCTAATCCGTCGAAATGTCCGCTCTTGTGCTTGAATTCATACATGCGCAGATCGGCGGCAATGCACAATCCTTCCCCGTCTGCTGCATCTTCCGGAAACAGGGCTATGCCGATGCTGGCGCCAATCTGAAGCGTCCGATTGCCCATCTCGAATGGCTCGCCGAGCATTTCAATCAAAGACATGCCCACGCGCTCTGCATCTTCGCGGCCGATCGGATCGTCCAGAATCACCGAAAATTCATCGCCCCCGGTGCGCGCCACAGTGTCGGACTTGCGCACGCGGTCGCTGAACACTGTCCCCACGCGTTTAAGCAGCAGATCCCCAACATGATGGCCCAGAGTGTCGTTCACCTGTTTGAACTGATCCAGATCGACCAGCAGCAGGGCGGTGTGCGATCCCGTTCTGCGAGCCCGTTCGAGCGAGCTCGACAACCGGTCCTGAAAGAGCCGCCGGTTCGGCAGCCCGGTCAGTTCGTCGTGCAAGGCAAGATACTTGTTGTGCTCGATCTGCTCCTCAAGCAGCAGCAGAATCATGCCGACAGCTACAACATATTTGGGCAGATTCCAGACTTCGCTTTCCAAATGCACATCCGGCAAAACCGTTCCCAAGGCCGGTGCAATCACGAACACGCCTGCCCAGCCCAGAAATCCCGCAATCGTTACGAACGCGCCGGCCGTTGTCTGCCGGTAGGCATACATAAAGTGCAAACAGCATCCGAAGTAGACCGTGAAGAGCACCGCGTTCAAGGCCAGAGTCTGGCCGTTTCCTGGGCGATTCTGAAAGACCAGCAAAAAAATTGAGAGTGCGCAATACAGCGTAACCAGTGTCCAGCGCTGAGGATGATTGTCTTCGCGCAGATAGATGAGGGCAATTCCAGCCGGCAGCGCGCCGAAAAGTACTGCCGCCGAAGTCAGAGCCCAGTACGGAGTAGGACCCACGAGAATAATTGCGAAATAAAGAGTATTTGTTCCCAATAAGGCGCACAACATCCAAAAGCTGGAAGTCTTTTTGCGGTAGGGAACTGAGGCCCACATGAAAAGTATGGCTGCCCACGCGAGGGCAGCCATTCCAAAGAAGGCGGCAATGGTTCCGAGTCTTCCCGCAGCGGGCACAAAGATGAAAGCCGCAAAATGCAGCGCAATCATTACCCAGCCGGTGAGCCACAGTGCCGAGACCGGCGCCTGACTGCGCCGGGCCACGGCAGCAAAGGCAATGGCCAGCAGCGTCACGGCGGCTAAATCGGGCAGTTTACTCCAATCCAAGGCAAAACCCTCAGTCGTGTGCAAGACTTCTTAAAATTTGTAAGAGCATCAAAATCTAGAATCAAGGATTTTCCAGAGATTGCCATAGCGCTTTTGTAGCACCTTGACGGCTTTGGAGTGCACTTAGGTAACCCGAATGGCAGGCAACCAATTATGGATTTCCTTAATGAAAACCCGGCGCTCCGCCGATACGAAGAGTGAATCTCCCTGCACTGGTTTCCTGCGCAGTTGTTTTTGTCCGAGGGCCGATGATCTCGCTGAAAAAATATCTGGAATCCGTTCCGGCCGCATCCGATGCCCATAGCGGCCAGCGTCAGAGTGGCCAGCCTCTGGGAGACGTTGTCTCCGTGGCGCTTGCAGCCTATGGCTCGGCCCTGGTGGCGATGGGCAGTTGCAGCCTCGATGCCTGTCCCGCCCTGGGCAGCGAGCTTAGACAAAACCTCGGCACGCTGAGCAGTCACCTCTGCGCCGGAATCGACTCCGAGACATTGGCCTCGACGGATAGGGAAGTTGGGGAGCAGTTGCGGGGTTGGGGTCAGCGCACAGCCAGGCATTACCAGCGAAAGAGCGATGAGGTCAGAGAACTGCTGATCGTCCTGGCCCGCACGGCCGAGTCGGTTGGCGCAAGAGATTTGCGCTGCGCCGGCCAGATCCACGAGGTCACCTCCCGGCTCACAGCCATCGCCAGCCTCGACAACCTGTCTGAAATTCGCGCTTCGATCGAGAAAAGCGCCGCGGAATTGAAGATGTCCATCGACCGAATGACCGAAGAAGGCAAAACCGTCATCGATCTTCTCCGGCAACAGGTCACTACTTACCAGGCAAAGCTCGAAGCGGCGGAGCAGATCGCCTCCCGCGACGCCCTGACCGGGCTGCGCAGCCGCCTGTGCGTGGAGAAGCTGATCGAGCGGCACATCGGCGCTGGAGCCGCCTTCTGCGTTGCGCTCGCGGACATCGATGAGTTCAAGAAAGTCAACGACCGGCACGGCCATCTGACCGGCGATGAACTGCTGAAACAGTTCTCCGCGGAGTTGATCTCGGCCTGCCGCTCGACCGACGTGAGCGGGCGCTGGGGCGGAGATGAATTCATCATCGTGCTCGATTGCGGTATGCCGGAAGCCAGCGCTCAAGCCGAACGGTTGAGCAAATGGGTTTGCGGCAATTACACCGTCCAGGGATTATCCGGCGCGCAAAAACTGAAGGTCGACGCCTCGATCGGCCTGGCCGAATACCAGCCCGGTGAGTCGATGAAGGATCTGGTTGCCCGCGCGGATGCGGCCATGTACCTCAAGAAAACCGCCTCCAAGAAGAGCAGAAACGGTTCCGGCCAATAACGCCGGCGTGGCCGTTTCGTAGTGCCATTCGATAGCCGAAAGCCTCCGGAATTTGGCAATTCGCATTTAAGCATAGGGTTAAAAAAGATACCACACGCCAGCGCTGTATCGTTCAGTACACCATCCGGTCTTTTCCCATTTAAGAAAACACACTTTCAAGCAAATCCATTTCAGGAACTTGAGAGCGCTCTATTCCGATTCCGCCCTTGAGTTTCCTTTCCTCAGGGCTGAAGGTTGAGGTGGGTCAGAACTTAGAACTCGCTAAGGCGGTTTTCCAAGACCCTGTTGAAAACTTGAGTTGTTCGATATCGGCGCGCACAGAGGGTTCAGGACGCGTCCCTAAAGAAAGGCTGCTATGAGGTTGCTGATCGCAGAAGACGACAAGGCACTGGCATTGTTCCTGAGCCGCGGCTTGGAGGCCGACGGGCATCGCGTTCGGCTTACCCATGATGGCGGCGCCGCCGTCGAGGCCTTTCGTCAGGATTTGCCCGATCTCACCATCCTCGATCTCAACATGCCGGTCAAGGACGGCGAACAGGTTCTGGAAGAGGTTCGCGCGCTCGATCCCGATCTGCCGGTGCTGATTTTGACCGCCCGGCAAGAGGTCGATGCGCGGGTTCGCTGCCTTGACCGCGGCGCCGACGACCTGATGACCAAGCCCTTCAGCCTGCATGAGTTGCGGGCTCGCTGCCGTGCATTGCTGCGCCGCAAGCGCGAAGCGCGCCTGCAGTTGCGCGCCGGAGATCTGGAACTGGACCGTCTGGATCACACCGCCCACCGCGGTTCGCTCGCGATCACGCTGACCAACAAGGAGTTCGCGCTGCTCGAGCACCTGATGATGAATCGCGGCCAGTGCGTCTCGCGCGTCGAATTGCTGGAGTCGGTCTGGAACCTGGAACCGGCCCAGACCACCAATATTGTCGACGTCTACATCAACTATTTGCGCCGCAAGCTCAAGGATCCGCCTCCCGGCCTTCTCATCCGCACCGTGCGCGGACATGGCTACGTGGTTCCCTCCGAAGCCGAACTCACGCTCACAGTTCCATTGATTCCATCGGTCGTCCTTCTGCCCACCGCCGGCGCTTCGGAAAGTGTCGCGGCTGGTGAGGTTAGCTAGTTCCTAAACTATCTACATTCGCGTAACGGTTGATAGCCGCGTAGCGTCCACCAGGAGAAACCCATGCTCCCAGCTCTCGTTTCCGTTCCCGCTTCCTCTCTCAACACTCGCACCCGTGTTCGCACCGCGCTGATTGCCAGCGCCGACAGAAGCTTCCGCCAACGGCTCTCGCAGATTCTTACTGGCCTCCGCTGGCAGGTGCGTGAGGCCGAAGGCGGCGCCCAGGCCTGGGCCGAGGCCCAGGCGTCTATCCCGGAGGCCCTCATTGTCGACTCCTGGCTCCCGGATCTCGATCTGCACGAGTTTCTCAACGACTTCAAAGGGACATTTCCCCATGTCGATCTGGTGGCGGCCGGAGGCAATTCGACCCAGGAAAGCGCCCGCGGCCCCTATCGCCAGGAACTGCTTTATGCGTTGCGCCGCTGCCAGGATACCGATACAGCCGCCTGGAACGTGGCGCCCCCGCTCAACGACGTGAAACAGGTGCGCGAAGACGCTACCCATGTTGCCCCTTGGCCCATTGCGTCCGTTCGCCCTCCCTCCACATCCATCGCCTCCGCTCCGCAGCCAGCTACGGTCACCCCACCGGCTAAGGCCACTACGGGCCAGGCGTCCTGCAGTGCGTTGGCGGTCTTACCGGCCATGGCGGATCACAGGGCAGTGGAAATCGATTCCTCTTCCACCGGCCGTCTGCCTGAGCTGATCGGCGAGGCGCCCTGCATGCTCGAAGTCAGCCGCCGCGTCCGCCTGGTCGCGCCCCGCCTTACCCCCGTGCTTATCGAGGGGCCGACCGGCTCGGGCAAGGAACTGGTGGCCGAGGCCCTGCATCGCTTGTCGCCTCGGTGCCGCAAGCCGTTTGTCGCCATCAATTGCGCGGCCATTCCCGAAGCGCTGCTGGAGGCCGAGCTGTTCGGCCACACCAGAGGCGCTTTTACCGGCGCTGTGCAGGGCCGGGTCGGCCGCATCGAAGCCGCGGACGGAGGCACGCTCTTCCTGGACGAGATTGGCGAGATGCCCCTGGCCCTGCAATCCAAGCTGCTGCGCTTTGTCGAGTGCGGAGAGCTGCAGCGGGTGGGCGATAACGAGACCGTCAAGGTCGATGTCCGCATTCTTGCCGCCACCCACCGCTCGCTCGCGCAGGACACGATCACCGGCGCCTTCCGCGCCGATCTCTATTACCGGCTTGCGGTCTTCCTGATCCGCACCCCGTCGCTTGCCGAGCATGGCCAGGACCTTTCCGGGCTGATAGACCACTTCATGGAGCGGATGGGCCGCGATACGCCGATGAAGCGCGTGGACGATGGAGCTCGGGCCAAGCTAGCCGCCCACGGATGGCCGGGAAACGTGCGCGAACTCGAGCATGTGCTGGAACGCGGCGTCATTCTGGCCGGTCTGGAGCCTACGTTGACCTCCCGGGAGATCGACTTCGGCCTCTCGGTCAACTGAGTCCGCCTCGCCGTCCGGCAGCAGTTGGGGAATCTCTCATCGAGGCGATGTTATGAAGGGCCGCCTGCTTGCTGAGAGATTGTCGTTGAAATGCTGTTTTCAATAGGGAGCGGCTTTAGAGGCTACCCGCAAATAGTAGCGCCGTCTCCAGACCGGCTGTACTGGCGGCTTCCCGGCCGACAGACGATGCGGTTTGCGCGGGCCTGGAGACCCGCACGACAGCCGCTCTCCACCCCAGCGACGAAGATCTGTCGCCGGGGACCCCGGTCTGGAGACACGGCGCTACAAGATTCGTTGCTCGCGGATAAGCTCTTAGACGTGCCGTAAGCGGTGGATTCGAAACGATGGGCTTTACAGGCTGCGGATAAAGGCCCGAATTCGATTTTGGCGCGAAGTAAAGTTTTGCAGGGGCTAAAGCCCACGTTTATTTTGCGGCATTTGCGGCCCGACTGAAGTCGTGCCCTGTTACAAAGCCTTGAAGATTTGTGTCAATGCCGAGTTTTTCCGCAGCCTGTTTAGCCACCGAGGGTAGAGACAGCGCGGGCTTGGGATTTTGATGGAATCAGAACCACGCGCACGCTGAAATCAAAGACAAATTTACATAAAGGCTGTCCCGCAGGGGCTGAAGCCCAACAGATTTTGCCGGGTCTATGTACGGGCTGAAGCCTGTACCCTTCAAGCTGAGGCCCGGACGCTTCGTTTTTCGTTCAGATTTCAAATGCGATTGCCCTGGGACAGCCGAAGGGAGACAGCTATGAACAATGCGGCAGCCATGAGCTTCGGAGTTGAAACGCGGCTGAGTGACCAGATCGCCCGCTATCTCGACCTGGCTACCAGCGAGGTCAAGCTTACCGCGGCTAACATGGCCAATATCGACACGCCCGGCTACCGCGCCGTGGGCATGGACTTCGAGTCCGAGATGCGCACGGCGATGGCCGGCGTCGAGCAGGGACAGGCGTCTGGCCCGGTCGCCGTTCATCCCGTGGACGGGCTGATCGCGCGCCCCGACGGCAACAACGTTTCATTGGAGCGCGAGGGCCTGAATCTGGCCGAGGCTCAACTGAAGTTCAAGACCGGCGTGGCCTTGCTTCATGAGGAGAACCAGCGCGTGATGAATGCCATTCATGCCGACAAGTAGCCTGGCTCGGGTGGCGCGAGCGGCAGGGCTCGATCCCGCGGTGAACTCCCTGCGGAAAGAGTCACCGAAATGAACCTCTTTGGATTGATGGAAACCTCCGGCAGCGCCATGCAGGCCGAGCGCATGAGGGCCGAGGTGGTGGCCGCGAACATGGCTAACGCCGAGACCACTCGAACCGCTTCCGGGGGCCCCTATCGCCGTCAGCAGGTGGTCTTCGCCGCCAATCGCGGCGATGCGGGGTTTCTCGATTCCCTTGACTCAGCCTCGAGATCTGCTTCCGGCGCGGCATTTGGAGACGGGCTTGCAGGCCAGTTGGCGCGGGCCGCTCTGCCCACCCTCACCTCGCCCGGAATGGCCACCACAGCGCCGGGCGTCCAGATTGCCCAGGTCGTCGAAGACCCCTCCCCCCCTCTCAAACGCTTCGATCCCGGCCATCCCGACGCCGGACCCGACGGCTATGTCTCCTATCCCGATATTAATCCGCTCACAGAGATGGTGGACCTGATGGGGGCGACACGTGCATATGGTTTAAACAGTTCCGCGGTGCAGGCCGAGAAGGGCATGATTACCTCGGCGCTGGAGATCGCGAAGTCGTAGGCGCGGCCTCCCGGTTTAGGCCTTGGTTCAGGGCGGCGGCGCAGCAACGAAGCCATTGAGCGCGGTCCGGTACCGCAGCCTATTGCCCAGATGGAGGACCGATGCAATTCGCTATCAATCCCCTGACAACAGGCCCGGCGGCAGCGACGAATCTAGCTGTAAACGGTATGGCAGGCGTCTTGTCTCCAGCGAGCGGCGAGGTGGCGGCGACTGCGCCTTTTGCCGATCTGCTAACGGATGCGATCGGCCAGGTGAACCAGCTCGAAAGCCAGGCCCGCACCTCGGTGAACGGTCTGATGACCGGCTCCGGCGTGGACGTCCATCAGGCAATGATTGCCACGGAGAAGGCCAGCATGGCCTTCGAACTGGCTTTGGCGGTGCGCAACAAGGCGGTCCAGGCCTATCAGCAGGTGATTGGAATGCAGTTCTAGCGCGGCCCGCCAGGCGGGTGCGGGGTGCCTGATTTCAGGGCATCGGTGAGTAGGCGGCCAACCGAAGCGGCCGGTTTTCTAGTAAGAGAAGAAAGCGGCGGGACGCGGAATCCATGGCCACGGGAACACAATTGGCGAAAAGCCCACCGGCACGGCCCGGACAACCGCAACTGCCGGGGCAGCCGCAACTGGCTGACCGCGTTGCCGCGTTGTGGGGCCGCTCGCTCATCCACTGGGCGGAGATGGCGCCCGGCCAGCGCGCCTGGGCGGTCGGCGCGGCCGTTCTGCTTGCCGCTCTTACCGCGGGGCTACTCTGGTACGCTCTCGGTCCCGACTGGCGCATTCTCTACGCGGGCATGGACCCTGAAGACGCCCGCCAGACCGGCCTGGTGCTCACCCAGGCCCAGATTCCCTTCGAGCCCACCCCGGACGGCGCTGGCATTCGCGTTCCCGCCGCCCAGTTGGACAAGGCCCGCCTGGCAACCGCCGCCAAGGGGGGCGTCAAGAGCGGCCGCATGGGCTTTGAGATCTTCGACAAACCCAATTGGGTGGGCTCGGAATTCGACGAACAGGTCAACTACCAGCGCGCTCTCGAAGGCGAACTCGAACACACCGTGGGCACCCTCGCCGATGTCGAGTCGGCCCGGGTTCACCTGGTAATGCCCCACGACTCGCTGTTTCGCGATCAGGAACGGCAAGCCAAGGCCTCGGTGGTCATCAAGCTCCGTCACCGTTCGCTGGCCGATGGCGAGCCGGATGCCATCCGCAATCTGGTCGCTTCGGCCGTGGACGGCCTGACTCCTGACAATGTTGTGCTGGTGGATGCCAGCGGCAACCTGCCTCTGGGTCCAAAGACCGCCGCGGCCTTGCAGTTGACCGCGGAACAGGCCCTGGAAGACAAGCTGATCTCGACCCTGGAGCCGGTGACCGGCGCCGGCAATGTCCGCGCCTCGGTCACCCTGGATTACGATCAGCAGGCCAGCGACGTCACCCAGGAGACCTACGATCCGGACAAGACGGTCACGCTTTCGATGCAGCGCACCGAGCAGACCTCCGGAGCCCAACCGGTCGCTGCGGGCGTTCCCGGCGCCGCCTCCAATGCTCCCAATGCCCAGGCCCTGCCCGTCTACCCGCCGGGGACCACCGCGCCGCAAACCGCGAAGACCGAGTCCAGCACCTATGGCGCCTCGAAGACCGACCGCCACGTAGTCGAGGGCCCGGGACGGGTGCGCCGGCTGACGGCGGCCATCGTCGTCAACGATCGGCTGGCGCAGGCCGCTTCCAGCGGCAAGCCGGCTGTCTGGCAGCCGCGCTCGGCGGACGAGGTTCGCAACCTGACGGCACTGGCCCAGGCCGCCATCGGCTTCGATGTGGCGCGCGGCGACATGCTGACCGTAGAAGATCTGTCCTTCGACCGCAACCGCTCCGAGCAGCCCTCTTCGATCATCGAACGGTGGGCGGCCACGGCGGAGAATTCTCCCGTGCTGGTCAAGTACGTGGCTCTGTTTGCCGGCCTGCTGGTAATTCTGGCCTTCGGCGTGCGCCCGGCTCTGCGCCGCGCCGGATCGGCATCCGTGGTCAAGGCCACGGCCAAATCGGGCCCCAAAGAGCTGAGCGCCGGCACTGCGCCGGTTGCGCAAGCCGCGCTGAAGCCGCCCGAACCCGCCGAGCTTGATCCGGAACGCATCCGGACTCAGGAGATCTTCGAACAGGTAACCGAACACCTGAAACGCGAGCCGACCCAGAGCTCGCGCCTGCTGCAAAGCTGGATTCACTCCGAATAGCCTTGGAAAGGACCCTGCACCTTGGACGAGCCGGCAAATGCGAATGGAACGGCGATACGGCATCGCCCGCCGACGAACATGACCGGGGTGCGCAAGGCGGCCGTGTTGCTGGTGGCCGTGGGCGAGACGCTGGCCAAGGAGATTCTGCGCGCGCTGCCGGAAGCCGACGTCCAATTGCTCACCGAGGAGCTGGCCGATCTGCGCGGCATCACGACGGAGGTGACGACGGGAATCATGGAGGAGTTCTGGGAGTTGCTTGAGACTCAGAACTACATGGTTCATGGCGGGCTGGATTACGCCAGCCGCCTGCTGGTCGATACCTTTGGCAAGGAGCGCGCCGACGATCTGCTGGCGCTGGTGCGCCGCTCGCAGGAGGCAGCCCAGGGCAATCTGGCCAAGCTGCAGCGCACCGATCCCCAGCAACTGGGAAAGCTGCTCGACACCGAGCATCCGCAGACCATCGCGCTGGTGCTTGCCCACCTCGACCCGCGGCGCGCTTCGCTGGTGCTCGACAACCTGAGCGAAGAACACAAGGTGGTTTCCGTGCAGCGCCTCGCCGAAATGCGCCAGTTCTCGCCGGAAATGGCTCAGAAGGTCGCTCACATTCTGCACCGCCGCCTGGAGAGCGTGGGCGACACCGCGCGCAAGAGCTACTCCGGCTTCAAGGCAGTCGCCGACCTGCTGAACCGCCAGAATGCCGAAGAAGCCAAGAAGATTCTCGAGACCATCGAAGACGGTCAGCCGGAGCTCGCGCTCAGCATTCGCAATCTGATGTTCACCTTCGAAGACCTGGTGACGGTGCCCGCGGCGACCATCCGCGAAATCGTCTCCGGCGTCGACAAGCGGCAGTTGGCGCTGGCCTTGCGAGGCGCCAACGACGAGTTGCGCGCCCAGATATTCAAGGCCATGAGTTCGCGCGCCGTCGAGATGTTGAAGGAGGATATGGAAGTCCTCGGCCCGGTCCGATCGCGCGAGGTTGCGGCGGCCCAACAGGAGATTCTCAACCTGGCCCGGCGGTTGGAGGCCGAAGGCAAAGTGATTCTGAAACTGGAGACCGGCGACGAGATGATGGCTTGATCCGCGGTTCTCGTCAATCCGGCGTCACGGCAGGGGAATCGTAGCACCCTGGCCGCCAGAGGCAGTCCGTTTACGGATCGTTAACGGTCCGATATGAGACCGGTCGAAGCAGAGAACTCACCACCTGCAAGATCGAAGAGCTCACCTCCGCAGGGAAGGGAATCTAGGCACGGGAAATTTCCGAAGCCGATCGCGGCGTGGTAAGAGAGTCGATGGGAGAGCCGATGGAAGCGGAGCTACCGGGCAGCAGGGCTAGACAAATTCACGCGTTCGAGTATCCGTCCAGCTCCCAGGCGTCCTCGACTCCCGACTGGCAGGGCTGGGACGGGACCGACGGCCACGGCCCCTCCGAAGACTTCGCTCACGGGCGCCCTGGATCGGCAAGCGAGATCGCCGCCAGCGCCGAGCTCGAAAAACGCGTGGCCGAAGAGACGGGCAAATCCCTCGCAGCCGGGCGGGAACGCGGCCAACAGGAGGGCCGTCTGGCCGAGCGCGCAGCCCAGGCTGCGGCTCAGAGAGCCGCCGAGGATCTGCGTACGCGTCAGGCAGCGGAACTGGTTGAGAGCTTTGCCCAGGAGCGCGACCGCTACATGCACACGGTCGAGCACGAGGTCGTCAAGCTGGCCCTGGCCGTTGCCGCCCGCATCCTGCGCCGCGAGGCGCAGATGGACCCGCTGCTGCTCACCGGCGCTGTGCGCGTCGCGCTCGGACAGCTCTCCGCCACAACCGAAGTGCGGCTGCGCGTGCCGCCGGCCGAGCTCGATCTGTGGACCGAAGCCATCGCTCTTCTTCCCAACCTGGCCCTCAAGCCCTCGGTGACCGCGGCGGAAGGAATGCGGTTGGGCGATTGCGTCGTCGAGACCGCGCTGGGCTCTGTCGATCTGGGAATCCGGTCGCAACTGGCGGAGATCGAGCGCGGCTTCTTCGACCGCGCCGGCGCCGGGCGATCCAGTCCCGTCACCGAGCCCATCGCCAAAGCCGCGGCCCCTTCCGGCGCTGGCCGGGAGACTTCATGACCGCCAGCCTTTCCCACTACTTTGCGCGTTTGGAGCGCGTCCGGCCCTGGCGCTGGCGCGGTCAGGTTCTCCAGTCCCTGGGCCAGACCATCGAGTCGGAGGGCCCACTGGCCTCGGTCGGCGAGTGCTGTGAGATCGTTGACCAGTTCGGCCTCCTTCATCTAGCTGAGGTGATCGGCTTCCGAGGCTCCAATGTTCTCTCCATGCCGGTCGAGACCACCGAAGGCATTCGTTTCGGCGATTCGGTGGCCGCGCTGGGCATTCATCCGGAAATCGAAGTCGGGCCGGCGCTGATGGGCCGGGTTCTGAACGCTTTGGGTGACCCCATCGACGAAGGCAGGCCGCTGCCCGTCACCCTGCCTCTGCCGCTGGACGGCCGCGTGCGCTCACCCCTCGACCGCACCCCGATTCGCGTGCCCCTCGGCACCGGCATCCGTGTCCTGGACGCCCTGCTGACCGTGGGCCGCGGCCAGCGCGTCGGCATCTTCGGCGGTTCGGGCGTGGGCAAGAGCACCCTGATCGGCATGATGACCCGCAACACCGAAGCCGATGTGACGGTCGTCGGCCTGGTCGGGGAACGCGGCCGCGAGGTGGGCGAATTCCTTGAAGACGCGCTGGGCGTCGAGGGCCGGCGCCGCTCCGTCGTGATCGTCTCCACATCCGACCAGTCGCCCCTGCTGCGCATGAGGGCTGCCCTGGCCGCTACCACGGTAGCTGAATTCTTTGCCGCCCAGGGCAAGCATGTTCTGCTGGTGCTCGATTCGCTCACCCGCTTTGCCATGGCCGCCCGCGAAATCGGGCTGGCTGCCGGCGAGCCTCCCACTGCCAAGGGGTATACCCCGTCGGTCTTCACCCGCCTGGCCCGCCTGGTCGAGCGCACCGGACAGTTTCGCACCGGCTCGATCACCGCTTTCTACACTGTATTGATGGAGGGCGACGATCAGCAGGATCCGCTCGTCGACGCGGTGCGCTCTCTGCTCGACGGCCATGTGGTGCTCTCCCGCACCCTGGCAGCCGAAGGCTGGTATCCGCCCGTCGAAGTGCTCGACTCCATCAGCCGCCTGATGCCGGCCGTCTCCGCGCCCGCGCACCTGGAACAGGCGGCGTTGCTGCGCCGGCTCATGGCCGTCTACGCCCGCTCTGAAGACCTGGTGCGCATCGGGGCCTACAAGCCCGGCGCCGACCCCGATCTCGATCGCGCCCTGCAGGCCCGCACCGCCATGCGCGCCTTCATGACCCAGGGGGCGCACGAGCACGTCCGTTTTGCCGACTGCCTCAGCCGGCTCGCCACCCTGGCCGCGGAGATTTGAGCCGTGGCCGTCTCCCGCGCCCTGCGCCGCCTGCTACGTGTTCTCAACATCGAAGAAGAGCAGTGCCGGCTGGCTCTGGAGTCCGCAATCGGCGATTTGCGGCTGATCGAGCGCGCCTATGCGGCGACATCGGACCAGGCGCGCAGCGGCAGGCAACTGGTTGTGAATAGCGCCCACACCGGAGAACTGCCTGACCGGCTAGCCGGCCTGGAAGAAACCCATTCGGCCAAAAGGCGCGCCGTAGTCCTTGCGCCCCGGCTCGCAAAGGCCGAATCCGAGGTAGATGAGCGCCGCCAGGCATTCCTGGCCAAGCGAGTCGAATGCCGCCAGGCTGAAACTCTCATCCGCGAGGCCGAAGCTAAAGATGCCCTCATTGCAGGCCGCCGCTCGCAACAAGGGCTCGACGACTGGTTCCTGAACCGGCGGCATGGCCGGCGAGGCACTCCGCAATCTCCTCAGCCCGTTCCTTGCGAAGATCCCTCCGATCTTCCCGATGCGGGCCTGGCCAAAGACCTGAACCCCGGCTTTAGCCCGGACTTGAGCGGCAATCTTCCATAAACAACTCCCCAATCCTGAATCGGGAAGCGAGGTCCCGATTCTGACAATGCTTTAACATCCGCCGATTTTCTTTGGCTGTTGATCTGCATTTACTAAGCTTCGTGAACGTTCTCGCAAGAATCGAGGCCGAAGCAGGAAGTGGCGCCAGACCCGGTGCTGGGCTCGGCGCTGGAATTGGCGCTGGTTCTGGCAAGGGCCAAGTGCCGGCAGGCGCAATGGCGAAGGCCCAAACCTGGCCCGGCGCGACTGCGGGCAATCTCCTCTCCTCTTCACGGCCCGCTCCTCAGAGTTTCCTCTCCAGTTGGCAGACCGAGCTGGCTTCTCTTGGTTCGGGGACAGACAAACCCAGTGAAAACAAGATCGGGTTGGACGCAACTTCAGCCGCGGAGGATGCCCTCCAAACGGCCACGCAAGCGAATCCATCCGCCCGCGCAGCAACCACTCTTAACCTCCCGGCGACTCCTCCTTCTGCCAGCGACCTTGCGCTTCAGTGGAAGCTCGCGTCCGGGCAGGGAAGCGCTTCGGCAACACGTACAATCTCCCCGCCACCGCCCGGCCCGGTGCGCCAAATCCAAGCCGCGCGTCAACAGACCGTAGCTGTTCCTCAAACTGCTACAGACGTTGAGACAAACAATCCGGTCAGCGCCAAACCGGATTCCCCTGCCGCGCGTCCAGCCTCGACCGTCAAACGAGATCGGCACACAGCCTCCGCTCAAGTCCAGGCCGCAGACCAGACCTCGACGCTCAATGCTTCGCTTGCCTTGTCTGCTCCCATCCCCGCCGCGGTCGCACCTGCGGCCACGGCTCAGCTCTCGCAGCCCGATGCGCGCGCCGCATCCCCGGCTTTTGCCCGGCAGAGCCATTCATTTGAAAGCGCGCCCTCTGCGGGCCGCCCCGCCGTGCTCGCCCCCGATCCCGCCGAACTCGTCCCCGCCGCTCTAGTTCCGGCGGAGAAATCGGTACAATCCCTGTCCCCATCCGCGCCCTCTGTCCCTGACGCCGGCCCTTCCTGGACGCCCAGCCCAGCGCAGGATCGGGCTGCGCCGCCGAAAAGAGAGAACGCTCAGGCGCAGCAAGCCCTTGAGCTTCTGCCTGCAAGCCAGACCAACGACACGGGGATGGTTCCCTCCTTCACCGATCAAGCCAATCGCAGCGCCGATGCGGATCTGCTCCCTGTTTCTTCCGCGCAGCCGGTTCCCCCGGGAACCCTCCAGTTGGCCTCGCCCGGCAGCAGCCGGAACACTATCGGAGATTTCGCTGTAAACACCCCCGCCCCCGCTGCTCAAGCGGTCCCTGCTGTTCAGTCAACAGCTCAGCAATCCGCTGGCAGCCCGGTTCCAGCGGTGGCCTCGCCCAGCAGCAGCCGGAACGCTATCGGAGATTTCGCTGTAAACACCCCCGCCCCCGCTGCTCAAGCGGTCCCTGCCGCTCAGTCAACAGTTCAGCAATCTGCGGGCAGCCCGGTTTCAATGGCGGTCCCTTCCAGCCGGACGCCAGTCCAAGCCGATCAAACTCAACGGGCATTTGGGCAACGCTCGAGTGCTGGCAACTCCCCCATCAAAGATCCGTTGGGCGACCCGTTGGGCGATGTTAATCCCCCACCCCAGGCCAATCAGGCTGGAGCAAAGCCGCCCGCCTCGGCGGCAGCCGGGTCAGGCCTTCGAACGGCTCAGATCCCTGCGGCTCCCTATGCAGCCCCAGGCCGCCAGGCGCCAAACGAGCTTGCTTCCGCGGGCCTGCCGCCTCACGGAACCACTTCAACGCTGAACCGGATTTCAGCCCCTGTCCGCGCGAACGATACAACAGCCCAGCAAACCCCTCTCTCCCGCCCAGAATTCTCGGCGTCCAACCCGGCTCCTCTTCCGTCCATCGCGCCGCCGTCTGCGTCAATTCCAGACCAGATCACCGAACCGATCGCGATGCCGATAGCCCTACCGGTCGCCAGCCAGATTCAGTCCCCGGCGCAGCCTGAAGGCCAGACCGCGAAGCAGCGAACCGCTCCCGTCCTTTCTGTTGCCGGCAATCAAGGCGTCGCCACCGGCAAAACCGCTGTCGCATCCACGCAGGCCGCTCCTCCAGGGCCGGAAAATTCTTCAACGATCCCCACCTCCGCATCGTCCGAGCCCGTAGCCTCCCGGAACGCGCAGGCCCAGGAAGCGAGCCATACGGTCGGCCATGGCCTGCAGGCTCTTCAACCGCAGGCCGCCAGCCCGGCCGGCGACGCAACTTTGTTGATGCGCGATCCGGCCACCCAGAACGTCGCTCTCAAGGGGACGGGTTCAACTGCCGAATCCGGCTCCGCCCCGCTTGCAGCCCATGAAACCTTCGCGGCAATCGATACCGGCGCCAGCTCTGACACGTCCAGTTGGACTCACATCGGAGCTCACCGGGCCGAGGCGGGAATTCAGGACCCAGCGCTCGGCTGGATTGGCGTACGGGCCGACGGATCGGCAGGCCAGGTCCATGCGACCTTGACGCCGGAATCTGCCGACGCGGCCCAGGCGCTCGGAGGACACTTGGCGGGGTTGAATGCCTATCTTGCCGACACGTACACGCCCGTCCAGTCAATTCACATTGGTCTGCCCGAGGGCAGGGAGGCGGCTTCGAGCAGTTCCCAGGACCAGGGCCAGGGGATGGGCCAGAACTCGGGCCAGAGCATGAACCCGAATGCGAATCAGGGCGACTCTTCGGAATCGCCCCAGAACAGGCAACCGGCCATGTCCGCGCTGTTGGCCACGGATCGCCCTCAGACGCAGGTGTCTACGGGCAGCTTCAGTCAGCCCCCCGGCACTACGGAGTACTCAGGCTCCCATATTTCCGTTATCGCCTGAGTTAAGTATCGCGGGAAGGAAACTGCGCCAGGGTTTTGCTGAGAACGCGCTTTAGGAAAGAAACGAACGCAGGAGGAAAAATGGCGGCATTAGCTTCGGGAATCTTCTCTCATGCAATGACAGCGGGGCAGGCGCTCTCGGGATCGAGCGCGAACCCCCTGGCCAGCCCGGCAACCGGGACGAGCGATACCAGCAGCACCAGCAGCACGGACAGCTCCATGATCTCGGCTAACGACTTTCTTACTCTTCTTGTCACCGAAATGCAGAACCAGGACCCCACCGCCGACACCGATCCCAACGAGTACATCAATCAGTTAGTCAACGTGAACAGCCTGGAGCANNGTGCTGGCAACGGCCCAGACCGCCTCATCCAGCGCCGGCGCAGCAGGCGATCTTTCAGCGCTATCTTCCGCGCTCAAGCGCGCTCCCGGCAATCTCAGCGTCCCCAACGCGCTGCCCGCGGGCCAAACCGTGGCCCACGCACTGGATGGACGAACCCGCTCGAAACCAAAGGCATCGGAATAGCCGAGATTCTACCCAGTCGTTTACCCGCCGGCCGGATTGGCCCGCCAACATAAAGAGTCATCAAGAGGAGTTCCACCATGGCAAGTTTTTATACCCCACTTTCCGGCCTCAACGCCGATTCAACCGCCTTGAACACTATCGCTAACAACCTATCCAACATGAGCACCACAGCCTTCAAGGCCCAGACCACCAACTTCTCCGACCTCTTTTATCAGCAGGTCGGGACAGAAGGCTCCGGGGACGCAATTCAGGTTGGCGGCGGGGTGAAGGTGGCCTCTAATTCCGTCGATTACACGCAAGGCTCGTACGACACCAGCGGTACCACCTCCTCCGACGTAGCCCTGGATGGGAACGGCTTCTTTGTCGTAAACAACGGCGGCGCCAACCTGCTCACCCGCGACGGCACCTTCACGCAAGCCGCCAGCGGCAATCTGGTCACCGCCGCGGGGCTGGAGGTGATGGGATTCCCAGCCTTGAAAGGCGTCGTGAATACCAGTGGAACTCTGGCCCCCATCAACATCCCCGTGACCGGAGATGTGCAGCAGCCGCAGGCCACCACGAACTTCGGAATGACGGCGAATCTCGATTCCTCGGCGGCGATCGGCACCTCCGTTCAAGGCCAGGTGCAGGTTTACGACTCCCTGGGCAACAGCTATGAGGCCACCGTCAACTACACCAAGACCGCAACCAACGAGTGGTCCTACGGCATTACGCTGCCCGATACTCTTAAGGCTGCTGCTGCGACTGCTGCCGCGGCGACCACCATCCCGCTTACGCCGGATACGCCGGTAGCGACCACTGTGACTGCCGCAACCACGGCGGTTGAGCCCTCGGTCACCGTTCCCAACCCGGTATCGGCGGCGGCAGCGGTGACAACGCAGATGACTCCGCCACTGACTCCGGCCGCCGCGGTTGCGGCCACTGTCATCAGTACTCCGCTGGCGGCTCAACCGGGCTCCCCGGCCGGCAGCGCCACTTTCAACTTCGTCACCAGCAATGGCAATCTGGCAACAGTCGGTTCCAGCACCGATCCCACCAATCCGACGAATCTGACCATTACCGGACTCGTGGGAGCCGTGCCAACGACAATTGGCCCGCTAGCGGTCGCCCCCGGCGAAACGCTGGCCACGTATGAAGGCGCCCTTGCTACCGCTACGGCGGGCATGGCCGCAGTGTCAGTCTCGTTGGGGACTGGCAACCAGTTGGTCATTACCGGAGCCACCAGCATTGCCGGCGGCGTCAGCCAGAGCTTTACCGGCAACAGCATCGGCTACAACTTCGCCACCAGCAACGGAGCCCAAGCCACGGTCGATGGCACGTCCACCATTACCATCAACGCAACCAACACCTCCGGCGTCATGGTTCCAGTCACCGTTGCGGCGAACGCCGCCGGTGAGCCGGTCCAGACATTTGCCGCGGGCATTAGTAATGCGCTTGCAGCGGCAAAGATCCCCGGCGTATCCGTCTCCTCGGGGGCGAATGGCACAATTACGCTCACCGGCCCCACAACCATGACCATCGGCGCCGCCACCAACGTGGTCCAGGACTTTACCGGGCAAACGACAAACTACAACTTCGGAACCTACATCAACCCCGCCACGGGCACATCCACTCTGGCCCAGGTTGACCCCTCGACGAGCCTCATCATCACCGCCAAAAACACCTCCGGCACTTTAACTCCTGTTGTCATCGCCGCCAAGCCCGCCGGTGAAACAGTGCTGGCCTACGCAGCGGACATTAAAACCGCGCTCAACGCGAACAACATTACCGGCGTATCGGTATCCGGGGCGGGCGGCATCTTGTCGCTCTCCGGGCCTTCGAACATGACCATTGCCGGCAACATAAATCAGGACATCCTGGGGACAACGATCCCGAGCTCTGTCGCGGCAAGCGCCACTGTGTCAGCCGCGGCGACACCAATCCTGCCCCCGGCCGCGCCCGTTCAGGCAACCACAACCAACCCCACCGTTACCCTGGCCTCGGATTCAACCACGACTCCCGGAACGACAGTCGATACCTACAGTTTCGCCCAGACAGGCTTGCTCGACTCCGGAACCAATTTCGGGATCACCATTGCCGGCACCACCTACTCCATTACTCCCGCAGCCGGTGAAGCGGTCTCGGCCTATGCCAACGCTCTGAATGCGCTGACCAGCGCCAACGGCGTCACGGTTGTCGGCAACGACGTTACCAAGACATTGACCGTCACCGGAGCGACGGGCGGTTTCACCACCAACAACGCCATCAAGCAGGATGTGGCGATGACTGCCACCAATTACAACTTCGTCACCAGCAACGGCGCCGTGGCTACCGTCGATCCCTCGACCTCATTAAGCATTACCGAGGGCGGCTTGGGCCCCGTTTCCGCGCCCGCGTTCAGCAGCAGTGAATCCGTCGGCAGCTATGCAACCGCCTTTTCGGGCGCATTGACCGCGGCAGGCATCAACGACGTCACTGTTCAGGCCACCAACGGCCAACTGTCCATCACCGGTCCGGGCAACATGGCTATCAACGGCAAAGTGACTCAGGACTTCACCGGAACACAAAGCAGCTACGACTTCGGGTCCTACACCGATCCGAACACCGGGTTGACCACGCAGGCTACGGTCGGCCCCACCACCAGCCTCACCATCTCCGGGCCGACGACCACAGGCGGTTCCACAACCATCACCGTCGCCCCCTCGAACACCGCCGGTGAATCGGTGGCGCAATATGCTTCCGAAATCCAAACCCAGTTGGCAGCCCACAGCATCACCGGCGTTACAGTTTCGGCTTCCAATGGAGTCTTGTCGATCGTAGGGCCGGACACCGCGACCATCGCCGGCACCGTGAGTCAGAACATGCTGGGGACAACCAGCAACTACAGCTTTCAATCCAGCGCAACGGTCGATCCCACCACCAGCCTGACCATCTCCGGGCAAACAGCCAACGGAACGGCGGCAACCATCACCGCGCCGGCGGTCTCCACCGGAGAGACGACGGCCCAGTATGCCGTTGCCCTGAACACTGCGCTGTCGGCGGCAAACATCGCCAACGTTTCTGTCTCGTCGACAAACGGCGTGCTCTCCGTCGTGGGGGCGAACGTCACGCTCAGCGGCGCTGTCAAGCAAGGGCTGGCGGACACAGCCATCAACTACGATTTCGGTCCCAGCGCCACGGTGAATCCGCTGACCAGTCTGACCATTGTCGGGCCCACCGTGAGCGGAACGCCGCCTACGGCGATTACCACTGCGCCCACGGTTACTGCCGGCGAAACGGTGTCTCAATATGCCGCGGCCCTGAACAACGCGCTCACCAAGGCCGGCATCGACACCAGCGCCGACGGTGTATCGGTCACGGCCACTGGCGGCTTGCTGTCAATCGTCGGACCCGCGGCTACGCTCAAGACCGCCGGAACCGCCAGCCAGGACCTGTCGGCGACCACCATCGCTTACGCCTTCGGCGCCAGCGGCGGCCAGGTTGCCACGGTCGATCCCACTTCCACCCTAACCATCAGCGGATTGACCACCAGCGGCGCCACGGCAACCACCATCGCGCCCACCGTGACTCCCGGAATGACTCTGACCAGCTACGCGACGGCCCTCACCAATGCGTTGGCGACCGCAGGCATTACCGGGACAACGGTCACGGCCACGGCCGCGGGACAGTTATCCATTACCGGCGCCAACATCACCACTGCCGGAAGCCTGATCCAGGATCCGGCGGCCTCGGCCAACGCAGCCGGGACCCTCACCTTCAACTCGAGCGGCACCCTGGTCAGCCCGGCAGCCAACGTGAGCGGCATCTCCTTTACCGGACTCAGCGACGGAGCAACGCCATTGGACATGTCCTGGAATATCGTGGGCACAAATGGCACCTCGACCATCGGACAGGATGACGCTACATCCACAACCAGTTCGCCCACGCAGAATGGTTTTGCCCTGGGCGCGTATTCCGGATTCACCATCGGCTCGGACGGCACCGTGTCGGCGCAATATTCAAACGGCCAGTCGCAGACTGTCGGTCAACTGGCGCTGGCCAATGTCACCAACCTGCAGGGGTTGGCGCTCCAGGGCAATGGCGAATACGCAACCACGACGGCCAGTGGCGCGGCTTCCATCGGCGTCTCGGGAACAGACGGTCTGGGCACAATCGAAGATTCGGCGCTCGAGATGTCGAACGTCAATATCTCTGCCGAGTTCTCCGACCTGATCATTGCGCAACGCGCCTTCGAGGCCAACTCCAAGGCCATTACCACCTTCGACACCATCACCCAGGAAACCATCAACATGATTCACTAATTCGTGAGTCACTAACTCTCGGCCGGGCGGTCTTCAGACCGCCTGGCCATTATTTTGCTCGCGCGTACCTCCACAAACAGCCCCTTGCCCGCCGCCAAGGTGCTTCCTTTTGCGTTCAGAATCCGGGCTTCGGTCCAGTGCTTTCTTCCTTCGCTACGCATCATGCGCCCCTCGATGCGGATCGGCGCGGCCACCGGCACCGGGCGCAGGTAATCCACCTCCATCTGCCTGGTCATCGCTGTCAGCCCGCGCGCGCGAACCGCCTTGCTCATCGCCTCATCCAGCAGCGTGGCAATAATTCCGCCATGCAAAAGCCCCACAGGCCCCTCGAAGGTATTGGAAACGGTTGGGAGGCACACGACCGACCCATCCTCCGCCTGCAAAAATTCAAGATGCAATCCGGCCGGGTTAGCCGGTCCGCAACCGAAACACCGGTTCTGCGCGGCATGGGGAAGGGGACTGAGCTTCTCGTTTGCGTGCATCAGTTTTCCCCCAGGGGGCTGGTCGTCTCCGTGAGCGCGGCCAAATAACTCCCGCGGTCCACGTTGCCCCCGCTCAGAACGATGCCAATGCGTTTTCCCTTGAGCGCGCTCTTCTCTTTGAGAGCTGCGGCCAGCGCCGCGGCTCCCGCGCCCTCGGCCACGTTGTGAGTGTCTTCAAAGTACGCGCGCATCGCCGCAACAATCTCGGCATCGGAGACTTCGACAATCCGAGCCACGTTTTGCGCGATCATCTCCACGGCCTCGGCATTCGGAACCCGGCAGGCAAGCCCGTCGGCGATCGCGGTTCGCGCCGGAGCCTCGACAACCTTGCCTTGCTTGAAGCTAAGTGCGTAAGAAGGGGACTCGGCAGCGACGACGCCGACAATCTCCGTCGATAGCCGCAGCGCATTGCGCGCCGCCGCGACACCGCAGATCGACGAACCCAATCCAATCGGAACATAAACGGCATCCAGTGCGGGTGCGCCCTCAAACAGCTCCAAAGCATAAGTAGCCGTGCCCCTCACCAGCCGCTCGTGAAACGACTCCACCAGATGAAATCCTGAATCCGCGGCCAGCCTCCGTGCAAACTCCAGCGACTCCTGAAAATCCTGGCCGTGCTCCACCAGTTCCGCGCCCTGGGCCAGCATGGCGCGATTCTTCTCCTTGCTGTTCCCGTAGGGAACAACAATCACCACCTTCAACCCCATCAGGCGGGCCGCCATTGCCACTCCCTGGCCAAAATTCCCTCGTGTAGCCGCGACCACGCCTTTCAAATCCGGATGCGTCTTCTTAAGCCAGTCCGCGTAGACCAAGGCTCCGCGCAGCTTGAACGCACCGGCTGGTGTATGGTTCTCGTGCTTGATCCAGGCCTCGGTCTCCACCCGGTTTCCAGCCGAAAGGCGCGCATCGATCAGAGGCCACCTGTATTGAGGGGTCGGCGCCATCGAGCGGTAGACAATAGCCTGTGCATCGTGAATTTCGGTAAGAGTGGGGAGCCGCATGAAACCAGAATACCTGCTTCTCGGGTGGCTTGAGTGATCCGTGTCAGCGGTGTCTTCGGGCGGATACACTCTTATAGGTAAGATCCCTGAGGGACCTCCGATTCGAACGCATCACCGCAAAACAGTCGCCTGGAAACCCGACCGCGCCCTCTTATGCGCCGTCATGGCGCTTGGCCTGGGCGTCAGTTTGGCCGGCTGCCATTCAAAACCCGAGCTGACTCCTCAGCAGGCAGCAGGGAAGCACCTCTACGAAGTCCGCTGCGCCCACTGCCATGAAGACAACGACCTGAACCTGAAGAAGGTTCCACCGAATCTGCATGGACTCTTTAGCCAAAGCACATTACCCAGCGGCGCGCCGGCAACCGACGCCCAGGTGCGAGCCGTGATCCTCGCCGGAAAGGGAATGATGCCGTCCTTTAACGGTCGCTTTACGGACCAGCAAATGTCCGCGCTCCTGGCTTACCTCCATACCGGTTTGCGCTGAAAGGCCGTCGGCTCGACAGCTTTTCAGGTCAGCCAATCCAACTTCACGCTATACTCAAGATTGCTATGGCATCCGAGAAAACCTTCTATCTTGAAACCTTCGGCTGCCAGATGAATGCCCATGACTCGGAGAAGGTNNACCTGCTCCATCCGCGACAAGGCCGAGCAGAAGGTCTTCAACCGCCTCAACGACTACAAGAAACTGCACAA
The DNA here is from genome assembly GCA_003142935.1 of Acidobacteriaceae bacterium. Lineage (GTDB taxonomy): Bacteria > Acidobacteriota > Terriglobia > Terriglobales > Acidobacteriaceae > Telmatobacter. Next base: position 2,373 of record PLOG01000017.1, on the reverse strand, counting down.
AGCCGGCAAGCGCTTTGGCGTGCTCGGGTGTGTCGCCCAGCAGGAGGGCGAAAAGATCTTCGAGCGGGCGCCGTATGTGTCGCTCGTCTCCGGATCGGCCTCTTACCGCAAGCTCCCCGAGATGCTCACCCGCCTTGAAGCCGGGGAGAATCGCATTACCGGCCTCGACGACCGCCAGACCGACGAAACCTTCGAAACCGAGTTCACCGCCCGCCAGAACCCCTACAGGGGCTACATCACAATTATTGAAGGCTGTGACAAGTTCTGCGCCTATTGCGTGGTGCCCTACACCCGCGGCAAGGAGCGCAGCCGCACCTCGACCTCGGTGCTTGAGGAAGGCCGCCGCATCGCCGACCTGGGCTACACCGAAATCCAGCTCCTGGGCCAGAACGTCAACAGTTATCGCGACCCGGAAGGGAAGCGCACCTTCGCCGAACTCCTGGTTTCCGTCGCCGAGGTCACGGGCATTCGCCGCGTCCGCTTCATGACCAGCCACCCCCGCGACTTCACTCGGGACATCGTCGAAGCCATCGACGCCACCCCGGCCCTCTGCGACCACGTCCATCTGCCGGTTCAATCCGGCTCGGCCCGGGTGCTCCGGTTCATGGCCAGGGAATACACCCCCGATTGGTACCTCGAGCGCATCGCCTGGATCAAGGCCGCCCGCCGTCCCATCTCGATCTCGACCGACATCATCGTCGGCTTCCCGGGCGAAACTCCCGAGGATTTCATCCAGACCATGGACCTTCTCGCCGAAGTCGAGTACGATTGCGTCTTCGGATTCAAGTACTCTGCGCGGCCCAACACGCCGGCGCTCACCATGATCGATTCCATCTCTGAAGAGGAGAAGTCCAAACGGCTTCAAGTACTGCTTGACCGCCAGCGCGAGATTCAAAGAGTCAATTATTCCAAACATTTAGGGGAGATAATTGAAGTAATGGTCGAGGGTGTAAATCCGGCACGCGAGCAGATTTCCGCCCGCAGCAGCCAGAACAAACCGGTAAACTTCACCTGGCCCCATTCCATCGCGCCGGCGCCCGGAAGCTACGTGCAGGTTAGAATCACTGCAACGCATCCGAACAGCCTGGTCGGTGAGGCCGTCTGATAGCAGGTCGCAGCACGAGAAGGGGGTATTCATGGATATCGAGGTGCGGATACGAGGACTGATGATGGACCCCTCCACCAATATGCCCATCGTCATGCTCAAGGACGTAGGCTCGGATTCCGTGATCCCGATCTGGGTGGGGATCTTCGAGGCCAACGCCATCGCTATCGAAATCGAGAAGGTCGCCACCCCGCGTCCCATGACCCACGACCTGACCAGAAACCTGATCCGTCACTTGAATGGTCGGCTGGAAAGGGTTGTCATTACAGAGATTAAAGACGAGACATTTCACGCCGTGCTGTGGCTTCGCCAGGCAAATGAATCCGTGATGATCGACGCCCGTCCGTCCGATGCGCTCGCTTTAGCTCTCCGCGCAGATTGCCCGATCTTTGTCGCCGAGCAGGTCATGCAGAGCGCCAAACTGAATACTACCGGACCCTCCGATGGCCCCACCGCCGATCAGCTCCGCGGCTGGCTCGAAGGCCTGAATGACGAGGACCTGGGCCGCTATAAGATGTAGCCCACACCAGGGAAGTGCGGAATAAGCCTCCATTGCGCCGGAATCTGCGTTTAAGACGATGAATTCAGCAAAACACCGCCCAGCGATGCATTCTGGTGCAATAATTGGTGTATTGGAGGCTATATGCGAGCAACTGTGGCACTCGATGACAATCTCTTGAGAACGGCTCAAGAGTACACCGGCATAACCGAAAGGGCGGAGTTGATCCGAGAGGCCCTGAAATCGCTTATAGCTCGAGAAGCCGGACGCAGGCTCCTTGCGCTGGCCGGCACAGCTCCAGACATGGAAGACGTGCGCAGAACGCGAGTGGATTTGCAGTGATCCTGGCCGATAGCTCCATTTGGATTGAAATGTTCCGCAAGGGAAGATTCAAAGACGAGCTTGAGCGAATGATCGTAGATGAACAGCTTTGTGTTCATCCGTTTGTTATCGCAGAGTTGGCATGCGGCAATCTTCCAGATAGGCAGAGAACACTAATGAACCTCGATAAACTGATAAAGCTGCCCATCGTGAGCCTGCAGGATGTTCGATTCATGATCGAAGCACGCAGCTTGTTCTCCAAAGGAATCGGCCTAACCGATGCGAGCCTGATAGCTTCTTGCTTGGCCACTCCGGGAACACGAATCTGGACAATTGACGGGGCACTGGGCCGCGTCTCAGAAGCACTCGCCATCCGATCAATGCCTTGACGTCCTCTTGTCCTGGAGGAAATTGGCATTTCACTATACAGAATATCTGTTATCAGACA
>PLOG01000022.1 GCA_003142935.1 Acidobacteriaceae bacterium | reverse complement strand
CGCGGTCTTCGAACTGCTTATTGAGCCGGTGCTGGCGCGAACGGCCGGTCCATGCAAGCAGGCGCTCACGGATGCCGGTGTCACTCCGGAAGAAATTGACGAAGTCGTGCTTGTGGGCGGATCGACGCGTATCCCNNAAGCCGCACATTGAACTGAATCCTGACGAAGTAGTGGCCCTCGGCGCAGCGGTTCAGGCGGACATTCTGGCCGGCGCTTCAAAGTCCACAGAAGAAATGCTTCTGCTCGACGTGACGCCCCTCTCTCTCGGCATCGAAGCTTTGGGCGGCACTGTTGCGCGCATCATTCAGCGCAACTCGACCATTCCCGCCTCGGCCACCGAGCACTTCACCACCGGAGTCGATGGCCAGACCAATGTCGCGATTCACGTAGTGCAGGGCGAGCGGGAACTCGCCGCCGATTGCCGGTCGCTGGCACGCTTCGATCTGAGGGGAATTCCGCCGATGAGTGCCGGGATGCCGCGCATCGAGGTCCGCTTCCTCATCGACGCCGACGGCATCCTTCAGGTCTCCGCGCGAGAGCAGCGCAGCGGCCTGGCTGCCGAGATCGAAGTGAAGCCGACCTACGGCCTGACCGACGAGCAGGTCGAGAGCATGATCCTCGACTCCTTCGATCACGCCGAGGACGATTTCGCCAAGCGCCTCCTCATCGAGTCCCGCCTTGAGGCGGAGTCAATTCTTTCCAAGGTCGACGGCGCAAGCAAGAGCCCGGCCTGGGGTCAGTTGCCTGGCGAAGAGCAATCGGCCATTCGAGCAGCGCAGAGCCGCCTGGCTGAGGTCAAGACGGGTTCGGACATGATCGCTATTCGCGACGCAACCCTTGCTCTCGACAAGGCAACACAGCATCTGGCCGAATTGATGATGGATGCAGCCGTTTCGAGCGCGCTGCGCGGCAAGACAATGAATGCGGCCGGCGAAGAACTGGACGAGGCGGTGACAGCCCCTCACGCCATGGCGCCGGCGGAGTTCAAGTAAACCAGCTCGGCAATTCAGTAAGAGGAGTTTGGACCTATGTCTGAAGCAAAAGCGATTCCCCCCGACAAGCTGGTGCGCGTCACCTTCATGCCCGAGGGCAAGACGGTTGAGTTTGAATTCGGCGCCATGCCCTACGAGCACCACGGCAAGCCGATGTCGTTTCTCGATGTCGCGGAGAATCACGGCGTCTTTCTCGATCACGCCTGCGGAGGCGTCTGCGCCTGCACCACGTGCCACCTTTGGATCAAAGATCAGCAAGGAATCAGCGAGGCGGACGACGACGAGATCGACCGCATGGATATGGCAGCAGACCAGCAGCTGGACTCGCGCCTGGGCTGCCAGGCCGTCATTACACGTCCCGGCAACTACGTCGTCGAAATTCCCAAGTGGAACCGCAACTACACCTCGGAAGGCAAGCCGCTCGCCATGGCGGAAGGGAAGTAAACAAATGCCGCGCGAAATCCTATGGACCGACGCCGAAGAAATCGGCATACAGCTACAAGAGAAATATCCTGGCGTCGATCCTCTGGCGGTGCGCTTTACCGATCTGCACCGCTACGTCACCGAACTGGAAGGCTTTGCCGACGACCCGTCTAAATCGAACGAGTCCAAGCTTGAGGCTATCCAGATGGCGTGGCACGAGGAATTTAAGGACGCGCAGGGGTAAGCCAAGCGTTATTCCAGAGTGAACCCGGCCAGCCCCGCAGCCTCTCGCAATCGCCGATCGAAAGTTAGAAACACGTTGCCGTTTGGTTGACCCTCGCACCATTGCAGCGCCGCCGCCAGTTGCAGGGCGTCGGCCGCGCGGAGCGGGAATTTCTCCAGAAGTGCGCACGCTTTGGACGCAATTGCTGGCGACTCATGCACTGGGGTCCAGATTCGCTGAAGGGATTGCATCAGGCCTTTGCCGACGAGGAACTGCGCGTTGTCGATCCCGCCCATCCGTTCAAGCCGTGTAAGCCCGCTGACAATTTCGACTTCTGTGGCCCACCAGACAACGATGCTGTAGCAATTGTAGAGAGCCTTTGCGGAAGAAGTTTGCGGCTGATCGGCGCACAGCGGAATGAGCGCGCTCGAATCCCAAAATGCTGGCGGCAGGTTCATCGATCCGCGCGCTCTTCTTCCCAGAACTGGTCCATCATTTCCTGAGTGATGTTTGTGGGGCCGGCGGGATTGGGTATGAATTTGCTCTGGCCCTCAGGGTCGATGGGAGGCGACACGATGCCTTTGGCGATCAGCCGCTTCATGCGCGCGTCACAATCCTCCATGGGACCGACCGGAACCAGCCGGGCAACCGGCGTATTCCGATCCAGAATCAGCACCTCTTCGCCGCGCTTGACGAATTCGATATGGGCGCTGAGTTTGGCCTTCAGCTCGCTGATCTTCGCAGTTCGCATAGAACCACTCTAGCACAACATGACCAACTTGGTCAGGTTGCGCGGCGGCAATTTGCAGGACCCCGCTCAGCGTCACTCGTAATCCTCCCGCTCGCTCCAGCCGAATGCGGCCTCAAAATGCACGAGTTCCTTCTTCTGTCCCGGCTCCAGATACACACTGATCACATCGAAACGGACTTGCGGAGCAGTCGCCTGAGGCAGCTGGCGAACATACTGGCGGGCCAGCCTGCGCAGCATCGTGCGCTTGTGATCGTCCACGGCGATTTCGGCGGGGGCAAAGTCTCGAGCGGTACGGGTTTTCACTTCCACAATGCACAGCAACTGTCCCTGCCAGGCAATCAGGTCGATGTCGCCTGGTTGATGACCGGGCGACCATCGGCGCGCCACCACGATGTAGCCCTTGCGCCGCAGATAGAAATAGGCAGCCTCTTCACCCGCAATTCCGGTGACGAGATGGGCGGGAAGTGTGGACGTCCTTCCGCGCCGGCGTGCCATCCAACTCAGGGCAGCCAGGCCGCGCTCCTGGCCTGCGATCCACATTTGAGATAGCCATTCCATCGCACACCATTCTCGCGGGGATGAGCGAAGGGCGCAAATCGCGCCAATCGCTCAAGGCCCAAGACGATGCCAGCCAAGCTCAGGCCGTGGCAGCTTCCAGCGCAGTAGCCTGCTCATGTTCCTTCTCGACCAGGGTCAGCGCCTCCTCGAGAATGTCGAGAGCGACGGTGGCTTCCTGTTCGCTGACGATTAGCGGAGGCGAGAGCCGGAGCGACGTCTCCCCGCAGCCCAGCACCATCAGGCCGCGCTCAAAGGCCAACGTCTCCACGCGATTGCGCAGCGCAGCGGCCGGCTCACGCGTGGTCTTGTCCTTCACCAACTCGATGCCGATCATTAGGCCACGTCCACGCACGTCGCCCACCAGTGGATGGCTCTGCGTCCATCCACGCAAGCGCCCAAGCATAAACTCACCCACGCGGGCGGCGTTGCCCATCGCTTCGCGGCTAATGATGTCCATGGTCGCCAGAGCCGCGGCGATCGAAACCGGATTGCCTCCGAAAGTTGAAGCATGCGAGCCGGGAACCCAGTCCATAACCTCCGCGCGTGTCATGCAGATGCCCAGCGGCATCCCGCTGGCGATTCCCTTGGCGATGCACACCATGTCCGGCTCCACGCCGGAGTGCTCAATAGCCCACCACTTGCCCGTGCGCCCGGAGCCGCATTGCACCTCATCCACCACCAGAAGAATTCCATGCCGGTTGCAAATGGCGCGCAACTCGCGCAGAAAGTTGTCAGGGGCCACCACGTAGCCGCCTTCCCCCTGGATCGGCTCGATGAAGATAGCCGCAACCTCCTCGGGTGGCAGAATGGTTTTGAAGAGTTTCTCCTCGATGTAGCGCGCGCAGCCCATGCTGAACGCCTCTTCTTCCTGCGCACCGCCGGTACAGCCGCGATAAGCGTAGGGGTAGCGGATGTGCGTTACGCCGGGAACCAGCGGCGAGAAGCGGCGCTTCTGTTGAGGCTTCGAGCCGGTAAGCGACAGAGCGCCCATGGTCCGGCCGTGGAATGCACCGAAGAACGAAATAATCTGCTGGCGCCCCGTGTGGTAGCGAGCCAGCTTCAGCGCGCACTCAATGGCCTCGGCGCCGGAGTTGCCGTAGAAAAACTTGTGCGGACCCGGCATAGGCGCCACTGCAGAGAGCTTCTCCGCAAGATTGGTGAGAGGTTCGTTGTAAAAATCGGTTCCCGAAATGTGAATCAGTTCCCCGGCCTGCTTTTGAATTGCGGCGACTACCTCGGGGTGACAGTGTCCGGTCGAGTTGACGGCGATGCCGGCGGCAAAGTCGAGAAACTCGTTGCCATCCACATCTGTGACGCGAATGCCGCGGCCGCTCTTGGCTACCAGCGGATACGAGCGTGTATAACTGGGCGAGATGAACCGTTCGTCTGCTTCCACGGCGGCGCGAGCCTTGGGTCCGGGCAGGGTACAAACAAGTTTTGGTCCGTATTGCGCATGAAGATCTTGCTTGGTCATGATGCAGTCTCCTCGGCAGATTCTGTTGTGCAGCCGGCGCGGCATTTATTGCCTTGATAAAGGAAAGGGGCGCGGCAGCGGATCCCAGTGCGCGGGATCATCCAGTTCCACTCGCCCTTGGAAATCAGCAGAAGCAGGCGAGAAAATGTGAACGAGGAACTTCGCCAGACTGGTGCTAGTCGCTGGCGAAGAGACTAGGTCGCGTGCGGGTGGGCAGCACGCGAAGGTGCTTCCGCGGGCAGATAATGCGCGCGCGCGACCGCGACCAGCGCCTGTTGGCTAATGCCGGCAGCAATCCTCTGGAAGCACGCGTTTGCATGGAACCCCGCTAAACATGAGGATAGCACGCACCGAAGCGGCCTTCCAACGGCCGCCCTACCCTCGGCGCCGGTTTCATGTTGACCGACAGGCTCTAAGATCAAAGCATTGCCATGCCTGCTACTTCGTCCCATCCAGGTCGCGCGGAACACAAGCCAGCTACCACGGCATCGATCGTGTTGGCGTTTCTCAGTGTCTACTTTTTCTGGGGTTCCACCTACACAGCCATTCGCGTTGGAGCGGCACAGATGCCTGCGCTGCTGCTGGCAGGGACACGCTTTCTCATCGCCGGCGCGATTCTGCTGGGCTGGTGCCGCTGGCGTGGCCTGCGGCTAACGTGTCCTCCCAAGACCATGTTCATGCTGGGTTTGATCGGCGTGCTCCTGCTCGGGGGAGGCAACGTTGGCCTGGTCTATGCGGAGAAGGCCGTCCCCAGCGGCCTCTCATCGCTTGGCTTTGCGGTCACGCCTCTCTATGTTGCGCTCATCGAAATCGTGCTGCCCAGCGGAGAACCGTTGCCCCGCCGCGGCTGGCTTGGGTTGTTGCTTGGCTTTGCCGGATTGGCCACGCTCCTTTGGCCCTCGTTGCACACTGGCCTTGGCGGCGATCGCATGCTTTTGTGGGCTATCGTCGCTCTACTGGCCGGAGCGCTCTCGTGGAGCCTGGGCAGCCTTCTCTCGCGTCATGCGCGGCTGAAGGTGGATACTTTTGTGGCGGCGTCGTGGCAGATGGTGATCGCCGGAGGCTTGAATCTTCTGCTGGGCACGCTGCTGGGCCAGTGGCCGCAATTTCACCTCAACGCCGCGTCCATAGGATCGCTGGCTTATCTTGTCACCGGCGGCTCGCTGCTTGGCTACACCGGCTTCATCTATCTGCTCGAACACGTACCCGTGGCCAAGGTCATGTCGTACACCTATGTCAATCCGGTGGTCGCGGTATTGCTGGGAATCGTCCTGCTCCACGAGCGGCCAGTGGCGACGGAGTTCGCGGGCATGGCGTGCATTGTGGTGGCAGTGTTTCTGCTGACGACCGCGCAGGTCAAAGCAAAACAGGGCGCGCCGTCGATCGAAGATTTGGAGCAGATGCCGGCGGAATAGGAGCGACCGTAAACCGAACTTATTTCAACAGCAGCACCGAAACCGCGGAAGCAACTCCTCCCAGCGCAAAGACCATCCCGAGATACCAGTAGATGCGACTGTGCGTCAGCAGCGTCACCGAGGTGATTACCAGTCCAATTTCGAGCAGGGCCTCGGCCAGGTCGAACCGATTCGCGCGGGCCTCGGCCTGTTCTACCTTTGCTTCCAGCGCTTCGGCCTTTTCCATGTCATCCTTGGTCTGATCGGACCACTTGGCTTGGTGCTCGGCATAACCCTTCGCAATCTTCGCCGCCGCGCCTTTGTCGGCCCCCGCCATCACGCTCAGCAAATCCGCGGCCAGATATGTATCGTTCGAGCGGATCTTATGGGCCTGGTATTCATTCCATTGGTCGGTGGCCTTGTTCTGGTCGAGCACCGCTTCTGTGTGGGTTCGATGGCCCAACACAGTGGTCACGGCCACCAGCACGGCTAGCACGCTCATCGTAAAGGCAACTGGCCGCAGCGCTGACTCGTGTGAGCCATGCTCTGCGTGCTCCTGCAGTTCCTGGGCTTCGTTGGCTTCCATTTGTGTGCGAACCCCCGTTCAGATGTCTTCAGGCTTTAAACCGGTGTGTCTAGCAATCTTTGCAAGCATTTTGGGGCCGATCTCGTCATCATCATAAAACGCCCAGGTGTATTGGCGCGGGTAGCTGCGATGCTCGAGTTGCGGGTGCGATCCACTCTAACTTATGCGAGGCTTCTCGTGCCAGCCGATGCGATTTAGGGCTCGTAAAACCTTTCTTGCGCTCGAAGAGGGGAATTTGCTCATCAACCAAGGATCCCACGATGCCCGTCATCATCCCAACAAAAAATAAAACGGCTTCACTCAGGCGGCCTCAAAGCGAAGTTGTCCGAGCGTAGACTGCTCGCTCTCGATACGGTCGGCAATAACTCGTGGCGCCAATGCCTCGACCTTCGATTGGGCCTCTTTGCGAGTGGCTCCGTAGGCGAGCACTCCGGGAAGACTCTCAATCTCCGCAATCCAGCGCCCATCTTCCTCGCGATCGAAAACGATCTCGAATTCCATGGGAATTACCTCCGGGGCAAGCCGTTTTTCCTGTCCACTTCAGTCTACGCGAATCAGCGCTATTTCCCAGAGCAATCGCATTTGAAACGATGAAGGGTACGGGCTTCAGCCCGTACGTTAATACACTGAAAAGGAGGGGGGCCTCGGCCCCTGAGGGGAGGGACAGTATGAGTGGGGCTTGTGGTTTTGGTGGAATCGGAACCACGCGCACGCCGAAATCAAGGACAAACCTACACAAGAGCTGTCCCTCAGGGGCTGAAGCCCAACAGATTTTGCCGGGTTTATGTACGGGCTGAAGCCCGTACCCTTCATTTTTCGCTCAAATTCCAAATGCGATTGCTCTGCGCTATTTCCGCTTCCAGCGCACGCCGTCTTTGGAATCTTCGAGGATAATTCCTTTTTCCGCCAGTTCATTGCGGATCTGGTCGGCGCGCGCAAAGTTACGCTGCTTTTTCGCCAGTGTTCGCTCGGCCACCAACGCATCGACGGCCTCATCGGTGAGCGCCTGGCGGGCCAGCAGCCCCGGCGCCACGTCCCCAAGCCGCCCGGCCTTTTCCGCCCATTCCAGCGCACGGCGCGTTGGCTCTGCGTCGTGATCCTCCAGCACGTCGAAGACAGCGTCGAAGCTGGCCAATACCGCAAGAATCGCGTCCCGATCGCCGGCAAGAAGCTGCCCCTGGTCCATCGCCGTGTTGGCCATGCGAATCAGGTCGAAGATGGGAGCGCGCGCTTCGGCGGTGTTCAAGTCATTCGCGAGCGCCGCCATATAATCCGCTTCCGCCTTCTTCGCGGCTTCCTGTAGTGCGGAATTCTTGCCGGGTGCGTAGGTTCCGGATGTGAGCCGATGGCGAAATGTCCGCAGCCGATCGATGGCGCTGGTCGCATCTACCAGCCCATCAAAAGTGAAGTTGAGCTGGTGCCGGTAGGGGACCGAAATCAACGCCATCCGAATTGCGGAGGCTTTGTACCCCTTCAGCAGCAAGTCACGCAGGGTGTAGAAATTGCCTTCGCTCTTTGACATCTTGCGCCCGTCGACAAGCAGAAAACGGACGTGCATCCAGTGCCGCGCGAAGGGCTTGTGGGTCGCGGTTTCGCTTTGTGCGATCTCATTTTCGTGGTGCGGAAACATCAGGTCTTCGCCGCCGGCGTGCAGATCGAACGAGTCGCCGAGATACTCCATGGCCATCGCGGAACACTCGATGTGCCAGCCGGGCCGGCCGCGGCCGATGGCCGTATCCCAGAAAGTCTCGCCGGGCTTGGCGGCTTTCCACAGTGCAAAGTCGCGGGCGGAGTCCTTCTCATACTCGTCCACATCCACGCGGGCTCCGTCTTCCATGCCGCTCAGATCCTTCTTGCTCAGCTTGCCGTACTCGGGAAACGCCGACAACCGAAAGTACCAACTGCCGTCTTCGGTTTGGTAGGCAGCGCCGGCGGCAGCGAGTTTCTGAATCAGCTCGACCATGCGGTCGATATGCTCGGTAGCGCGCGCCAACTGCTCCGGATGCTGGATTCTGAGCGCGTCGAGGTCTTCAAGGAACGCCTGCACAAAAGGCGCTGAATAATCCTGGATCGACACACCGGCAGCGGCCGCATTGCGGATAATCTTGTCGTCCACGTCGGTAATGTTCATCACGTGCAGCAGCCGTGTTCCGGTCAGCAGCAGGAAGCGGCGAAGCACATCGATCTGCAGAAACGTGCGGAAGTTGCCAATGTGCCCGTAGTCGTAGACCGTCGGGCCGCACGCATACATACGTAGCGCCTTGCCGTCTTCAGCAAAAAGCGGGTCGAGTTGTCCAGTCAAGGTGTTGTAGAGGCGGAGAGTCATCGGCGGCGGGTCTTGCATCCTGATCGTGCGGGAGTCAAAATGGCTCGAGTGAAGGCCTGTTTGATTGTAGCAATCCAGGGGTTGGGTATTCTGGGTCAGATGCGGTTTGGGAATAGGGAATCGGGAATAGAGAGGCCCCATTCTTAACAGTCAGGTTTTCCCCCGTTTCCGAAGGAAGAAACATAAAGGCCGGTGCGGGCGGAATCTGTGCGGCGGCTGAAGCGCAGCGCTGGCTGATAATTCTGCTTAGCCCAGGACAAATGGAGAAGCTCCCATGGATCTCGATTATTTCATTGTGGACGTTTTTACCGAGACGGCCCTTAAAGGAAACCCGTTAGCGGTGGTCATGAATACCGCCGGCCTTTCGACAGAGCGAATGCAAGCAATTGCGCGCGAGTTCAACCTGTCTGAAACGACATTCGTGGAGCGCAGAGCACCTGCGGTCGAACGAACCGAGGGCGTGCGGGTCAGGATTTTTACCACGGACGAGGAGTTGAACTTCGCCGGCCATCCGACCCTGGGCACGGCCAGCGTGCTGAAGATGCACGCCCCGGAGACGCTGGACGGCGATACGGTGACTCTTGCCGAAAATGTGGGCGCTATTCCGGTGCGCTTCAGCGGGGCAGGTCTTTTCGCTGAGATGGTCCAAAAGGACCCGGAGTTTGGCGCGGAGCTGGACCGGGCAGAAGTGGCGCGCCTGACTGGCCTCGAGATTGAGGACCTGGATCCGGCGTTGCCGCCGCAGGTAGTTTCCACAGGAACAGCTTTCGCCATTGTCGCCTTGCGCTCGGCCGATGCGCTCAAACGGTTGAGAGTCAATCAGCAACAAGCAACTGTGTGGCTGCGCGAACGTAACGCGCGCTGGTTCTATGTGTTAGGGCCGACGGGGAAACAGAATGTAGGCAGCGAGCCCGCGTGGCGCGCGCGGATGCAGTTTTACGGTGGTGAGGATGCAGCGACTGGATCGGCCGCAGGCTGCGCGATCAGCTACCTGGTGATGCGGGACGCGGCAAAATCGGGGACAAGAACGCACATTCGCCAAGGAGTGGAAGTGGGCCGGCCAAGCGATCTGTTCGTTTCCGCGCAGAAGCAATCGGCGAGGGTCACGGATGTGCGGGTCGCGGGCAGCACCGTTCTTGTGGCAGTCGGGAAGCTTTTCCTTGAGTGATGCACATGCTTTCAACAGGGAATCAACATGGCAACTTAAAGCGATTGTTAAAGCTAGCTAATTTTCTCTTGTTACACACGGATTTTCAGTTCGTTCTTCGCCTCACATTCCCTCTTCCCATGGACGGCGGAGACCCGTAGGCTTGCCATTCATAGCAGCAACTTAACAGTTGATCGAACTGGTCTGTTGCTTCAGCAACAGATACTGCAGCACACACTTGGTCTTTTGACTGCGAGCGAAAGCTGGCCTGGCGTGGATCGCTTGCCGGTTGTCTTTTTTGCGCAATTGCGGGGCCCGTCCGGGGTGCGCGCAATTACGCTGGACAACGGGGGTCGCAAGGATCAGGATTAACAAGACCGTTTGTTTTGCAGCCGATGGGCCCGACAATACAACAAGCAAACCCGCCAATCGAGCGGGCGTGGCGACATGTTGCCGGGGCGAACGCCGTGAGAACTTGAAGAAGGAGTGGTACCCCATACCATGCGTCCAAAGAAAGTAATACTTTGCGTAGTCGATAACGAACAGGAACTTTCAGTCATGAGTTTCATGCTCTCAACAAATGGATACCGGGTGGTGCCGGCCACAAGCAGCCAGGAGGCAATTAGCATTTTTGCCAGGTTGCAGGTGGACCTGGTGCTAGCCGACTATAAAATGCCGCAGATGAATGGCCATCAACTGGTAAACCGGTTGAAGCAGATCGCAGGTCACGTGCCAATGATCTTACTGGGCGACCCGCAGGCGATGAGTGGAGAGATCCACGCGGCCGATGCTCTGCTTGCGAAGAAGCACTGTTCCTCCCAGGAATTGCTGGAACGGATCAAAGTGATGAGCGCGCGCAAGCGAGGCCCACGGAAGGGCGCGTTGCGCCATGCCGTGGCAGAGGAGCTGGCCGAAGCGTCGTAGGAAAAACAGTGGACAGTGAGCAGTAGACAGATAGGTTCCACGGTCTCACCTCGTCCCTACCCTGGCCTTAAACCTGGCCCCTGAATCCCCGGCTGTTCGTGCTCTCCTTTTATCCGGGCGTGCTCAACGGCGGGGGCTATTCCGCGCGAATCGGCCTAACCAACAATCTTCTCTTGACGTTGGGGGTCAGGTGTCGTCATACTCGCCAACGTGTCGAGTCTGGCGTATTTATCTCGCAGCCAGCGGCAGTAGGCATTTATGGATCTCGTAGTTATTCGTCTTCTTTTTGTCGCGTTGCTTGCGGGGGTTTGTTATTTTCTTCATCCTTTCGGCATTCCAGCGGGGTGGATGGGCGCGGTAGCCGGGGCTTTGGCCGCGGGTGCGGTGATTGTCTTCGAGCTGCGGGTGCGGGCGCTGAGCCTGCGCCGGCTTATCGGGGCGGTGGCTGGCAGCGTGCTGGGAATCTTCGGCGCGGCCCTTTTCTGCCTGGTGCTGCGGTCGGCGCCGCTTAACAACACCAACTCGGCGGTGCTGCAAATATTTGTGCTGCTGCTGATGACCTACGTGGGGCTGCTGGTAGGCGCCAGCAAAGGCGACCTGCTGAACCCGGCGGCGCTGGGCACCATCTTCTCGACCGACCGGCCCTCGCGCCGCAGTGCAAAGGTGCTGGATACCAGCGTTATCATTGACGGCCGCATCGCGGACATCGCCGAAGCCGGCTTTATTGACGGCATGATCGTAGTCCCCGAGTTTGTGCTGCGCGAACTGCAAACCGTGGCCGACTCGACCGATGGGTCAAAACGGCAGAGGGGCCGCCGAGGTCTCGACATGCTGCAGCGGATGCAGTCCAACGGGGCCATCCAGGTCCAGATCGTTCCCGACGACTTTCCCTCTATCCGAGAGGTGGACCTGAAGCTGCTGGAACTGGCCAAAAAGTGGGAAGCCAAGGTGGTGACCAACGACTTCAACCTGAACAAGGTGGCCCACCTGCATCACGTCGAGGTGCTCAACATCAACGATCTGGCCAACGCCCTGAAACCGGTAGTGCTGCCCGGCGAGCGGATGACGGTGCTCATCTTGAAGGAAGGCAAGGAGTACAACCAGGGCGTCGGATATCTCGACGACGGAACCATGGTCGTTGTCGATCACGCGCGCAAGCTGATCGGCAAGAGCGTAGATATCTCCGTCACCAGCGTGCTCCAGACCGCCAGCGGCAAGATGATCTTCGGCAAGCTGGACGAGAACGGCAGAAGCGGCGAAGCTGCCTGAATGGCGCCGCATCATGCGCCGGCAGGTAATCTTTGCAACCTTAGAATCGGTTAAGCAACTCGCCGAGCCGTCTTTTCACATCCGGCCACTCCGCCGCCAGAATTGAAAAACGCACCGAGTCTCGCGGAGTAAAATCCGCCCCCATTCGGTGTGCCCGCAGAATCCCATCCGGTTTCCCGCCGATGCGCTCAATCGCGGCCCGCGAACGCTGGTTTCGGGCGTCGGTGTGCAGGCACACGCAGAGCATCTGCCACGCCTCGAATGCATGAGTAAGCATCAGGAGTTTGGCTTCCGTATTGGCCGCGGTGCGAATAGCCGATCGAGTAAGCCATGTGTAACCGATCTCGCAGACGTCGGGATCGGGGAGTCCGTAGCGTGCGTGATCCCGCGGCCATGCCCAGCGCTCGATATCGAAGAAGCGAGTCGACCCGATAATTGCACCGTCTGCGATGCGGATGGTGGCAAAGGGCAGCGCCGTGCCTGCATCGCGTCCGGCAAGTGCCGTGTCGATGTAGCGAGACGTCTCGGCTTTGCCCTGCGGAATGAGACTCCACCGGTAAAGAGTGGGATCCACGGCCGCCGCGGCTACCAGGCCATCGAGATGGCCTCTGTCGAGCGGTTCCAGACGGACAAACTTTCCGGACAACGTAACGCCTTCCACGCCGGTCCCCTTCAATTCAATAACCGCTGCGTTTGCTCAGTACTTTTGCATTTTGGGGTCGATCTCATCGGCCCAGGCCAGAATGCCGCCGGCCAGATTCACGACTTTAGTGTAGCCATTCTGCAAGAGGAACTCGGCGATTCGCTGGCTGCGGCCGCCCGATTTGCACTGCACGACGATCTCGCGATCGCGGTCGATTTCGGCCAGGCGCTGCGGCACATCGTTTTGCGGTATCAGCTTCCCGCCGATATTGGCAATTTGGTACTCGAAGGGCTCACGAACGTCGAGGACAAAAATATCCTCGCCCGCATCGATGCGCCGTTTGAGTTCCTTCACGCCGAGTTGTGGAATTCCGTTCTTCAAAGCTCTCTCCTCTTTCGATTCGGGCTTGATGCCGCAGAACTGCTGGTAGTCAATCAGCTCTGTAACCGTCGGGTTCGCGCCGCAAACCGGGCATTCGGGATTCTTGCGCAGCTTGAGTTCGCGGAAGCGCATATTGAGCGCGTCGACGAGCAGCAAGCGGCCGGCCAGCGATTCGCCCTTGCCAAGAATCAGCTTGATGGCCTCGGTCGCCTGAATCACGCCGACCAGTCCCGGCAGAATGCCGAGCACGCCACCCTCCGCGCAACTGGGTACCAGCCCCGGCGGTGGAGGCTCAGGATAAAGGCAGCGATAGCAGGGCCCCTGCGCGGTGGCAAAAACGCTCGCTTGCCCTTCAAATCTGAAAATCGATCCGTAAACGTTCGGCTTGCCCAGCAGCACGCAGGCGTCGTTCACCAGGTAGCGTGTGGGGAAATTATCCGTGCCGTCGGCCACGATATCGTAGTCCTTCAAGATGTCGAGCGCGTTGGCGCTGGAGAGCATCGTATCGTGCTTCACCACATTCAGGGCCGGATTGAGAGCCAGCAGTTTCTCCTCTGCCGAGTCCAGCTTCTTGCGCCCAATATCTTTGGTGGAGTGGATAATCTGCCGCTGCAGGTTGCTGGCATCGACGATGTCGAAATCGACCAGACCCAGTGTGCCGATTCCAGCCGCGGCCAGGTAGAGAGCAAGTGGCGAACCGAGCCCACCGGTGCCGACGCAAAGCACGCGGGCAGCCTTCAGTTTCCGCTGGCCCTCCATGCCCACCTCGGGCAGAATCAGGTGCCGCGAATAGCGTGAGAGGTCGTCGGTGGTCAACTCAGGAAGCGTTTCAGGGGAAGTTGTTGTGGCCATAGTTTCGATTCTCGCGTTGCAAGTTTAGTTCGATCGGCTTGAATAACTTTGCGCCGAAGGCGCCCCGCCCGTGCGGCTAGCACCCACCGGCGATGGAGGGGATGATCGACAGGGTATCTGTCGCACTGACGCTCGTTGCCTCTTTCGCAGGCAGGTAGCGGATGTCTTCGTCGTTCAGATAGAGGTTAACAAAGGCGCGCAGTTTCCCTTCCTCGGTATAAAGGTGCTTGCGCAGTTCTGGGTGGGATCCCGTGAGCGATGCGAGAGCATCGGCGATGGTTGCCGCCTTCACCTCCACGGAGGCCTGGCCGGCAGCATAAGGGCGCAGCGGCGTGGGAATGAAAATTGTCATCGAGAAGACTCCTGGGCGGATTGGTTCCGGCCCTCCCTCATTAGATGATGCGGGGTGGCGATTGGATTGAGGGAAACGTGCGAGGTTAGGTGTGTCGGGGCCGACCGAGGGAACAAGTCTTGGGAATGAAACGGAGCCCCAGTTCCCGAATTCCAGGTCCTGGAGCTCCAAAGGTGTGGTGGTTTGTCTAAAGCTAGGGCTTCTTTTCAGCCGCAGCGGCCGGCTTGGCAGCGGGCGTGGCTGTCTTGGGCTTCCAGAAGCTCCCGTCGGCCTTGATCCACTCGTCGGGGACATAGCTCATTTTGGGATTGATGGAGAAAAGCTCCGAACGCGAGTAATCCACCGAAGAAGCGAAAAGCTCGCGGAATTGTTTCACGCCGTCTTCACCCAGGGCATCCTTGAACTTCTTGTTCTCGGCGAATCCGGTGTCGATGTCGGCCATGGACTTGTCGGCGCTGAGCGCGATGTATTCCCCGTCCTGGGTCCCGTACGCTATCTCATACATGGACCAATGCGCGCTGGTGCCGGCCTTGTCGTGCGCGTCTTTAACCAACTTGCCGAGCTTACGCCATTCCTCGCCGTGTCCGGCTTTAACGTGAAAGACCGAGATCTCCATATAGCGCGCGCCAATCAAGTCAGGATGCGATTTGTAGCTGAGGTCTTTGTCGTAGGTGTAGACAAGCGAGTCGACTGAGTCCAGCAGTTCGCCGTCGGCGATACTGGTGCGCTCCAGTTCGGCGCCAAAGGCCGGATTATTGTCGGCGATCTCGTTGTCCTTTCCCCATTCAGCAAAAGAGTCATAGATGGTCAGGAACAAAGACCGCGACTTGCCCGACAGCGAAGTCAGGCCGACATAGTGGGCGGGGAACTTGGCTTTGGTCATAGCCTGCACAATGGCGCTCTCCGTCTTGTCGTGGGCCATGCCGTTCTTGTAGGGCTTGGT
The DNA here is from genome assembly GCA_003142935.1 of Acidobacteriaceae bacterium. Taxonomy (GTDB): domain Bacteria; phylum Acidobacteriota; class Terriglobia; order Terriglobales; family Acidobacteriaceae; genus Telmatobacter. The sequence continues at coordinate 14,695 of PLOG01000022.1, read as the reverse complement.
GTATTCACGAAAGATTTGCAGGACCTTGAAGTCCGAAGGTGCGTCCTGCGCCGCAGCCAATGTGCTGCCGGCTACCGCGAGAGACAGTCCCAGCAATACGGGGCTGAGCATTTTCATGTGTAAAATTCCTCCTTGATTTGCTCGGAGATCGCTTGCGATGAGGAAATGCGGGGGAAGCGGGGAAGACGCACGTGCTCCGAGGTGCGGCGATTATGATGCATGAGCCGTCCGCGTGTAAAGGGAATTTTCGGTTATGCCAAGTTAGCGGCGCTAAGTTGCAGATTGCTTGTCCAAGCCGAAGAAGATTCAATCGGAGTGTTCTCGTGCCCTTGAAAGGCTGTTGAAAAATCAAACAGCAGTAGGGCTCCGCATCGCAGCGGCAGAACCGACGGGGGATCTATCCCGGAAGCGATGCCCTTCGAGCTTTAGGTCCTAAAAAACTCTCGAGCAAGCTTCTAAGTGCAAGTCAGCCGCCCGGTAACTCGGTTCCAGGGCCAGTTAGTTCAATCGTCTGCTGCTCGAATCGTTTTTCTTCTTCCCGGAGGCCGGCAAGGAAGAACGAGTTAGTAACTGTAGCTTTGCCATTGGCCACAGCCGTGATCACATAGCAGCAGCCCAGCCAGTGCGCTTCCTCAAAATCCGTCGGCGACCACTGTGCCGGGTGGTCAGGATGGGAGTGGTAGAAACCTGCAATGTCCAGCCCGCGACTGCGGGCTTCACGCTCGATCTTCACCAACTCGATGGGGGCAATCTGGTAACGGTTATGGGCCGAGTCGGTGCGCGTGTTGCCGGCGCGGACGTTGGCCTCGACTATCCATCCACCAAATTCGTTGCACGCAGCCTCCGCTGGAACAAACCGGCCGAGCAATGCGCCGCAGCACTCATGAGGATAAGTCTGCTCCCCATGCGCGCGCATCGCATCATAGATCGATCGTGACAGCCGCAGGCTGCTCATTCTTCCTCCCAGAATCTTTCGGAAAGATACTTGTCGGCCGAGTCGGGGAGAACGGTGACGATAACGGCGCTGCGTCCCGCGGCCACCTCTTCGCGGGCAATCTGCACGCTCGCGTGAACGGCGGCCGCCGCGGAGATTCCCACCAGCAAACCCCCATCGCGCGCCAGGCGCCGCGCCATGTCATACGCAGCTTCAGTTTCGACGGCAAGCTGGCGATCCGCCAGACCTGGGTTGTAGATCGGCGGCACCATCGAGGCGCCCAGGTGCTTCAGCCCTTCCAGGCCGTGAAAGGGCGAGTCGGGCTGGAAGCTGATGGCCTGAACCGCCGGATTGAATTCCTTCAGCCGGCGAGCCACTCCCATAAATGTCCCGGTAGTTCCGAGGCCGGCAATAAAGTGAGTCACGCGTCCGCCAGTCTGCCGCCAGATCTCCGGTCCAGTGGTGCGATAGTGGGCCAGCCAGTTTGCATCGTTGGAGTACTGGTCCATGTAACAGAAATTATCCGGGTCGTTCCCCGCCAGCTCGCGAGCGCGGAGGATGGCGCCATCGGAGCCCTTGTCCGGATCGGTCCACTCCACCGAGGCTCCGTAAGCGCGGAGGATCCGCTTTCGTTCGGGAGAGACGTTGGCTGGCATCGCAAGATGCACGGGGAAGCCGAAAGCCGCGCCAAGCATCGCGAAGGCGATGCCTGTGTTGCCGCTGCTGGCGTCGAGCACAGTCTTGCCGGGCGTGAGCAGGCCACGGTCGCGCGCATCCTGAACCATCGATGCGGTGGCGCGGTCCTTCACGCTGCCGCCTGGATTCACCCATTCGGCCTTGGCCAGCAGCGTGATACCCGCAAGTCCCTGGACAGAATGGTCGAGACGGAGCAGAGGCGTGCCTCCGATACGCTCGGGAAGGGAAACGCCAGGTTTGGATTGCGTCTTTTCAGATTCCATGGGGAAATTGCAGCCAGCTATGCGAGTGTGCGAGATTGGAGTCAGGGCGAGACTGCATCGCGGCTTCTTTTCGATTCTCGCAGACTGGAATAAAACTGTGACGAAAAAATCCCACCATCCTGACTTTAATCAAACCCTGGAGACTCTGCGCTCCCACTCTTTCGATGTATCGCCCTATACCGGCGTCGCAGGTGGGTTCCTGGTGAGCAAAGATGGAGTCGGGGCGGTGCTCGTCGCTCGCGAGGAAGGGACAGTCATGGCGATCACCCCGGGAGCGTTAGTCCGCGGAGAGGTAGCGCGATTGCTGGACCGCGGATATCAAAAGTTTATTAAGACCTCCCAGTATGAACTCCCCGCGTCGGCCTCACAATTGCAGGCCATCCATTTCTTCAGCGAGGAACTGAGGCTGCTCACCGGGGCCACGAGTCTCTATAACGAGTCTCTGGGAACCACCAGCGACCGGTATCAATACGACCGCCTAAAAGGCAGGGAGGCCGTGCAACCAGCAGCGGCGCGCCCCTGGGAACTCACCGGCGGGCACTAGAGCGGCGCGTACCGGCCAGCGGGCATCGGCGTCTGCCTGCCGTAACCGGGCAGAGCGGCACATGGACAACGAACCAAAGCCCACTAACCCCTTTTATCACGAGACGCCAAATCCTTTCGCCCAAGCTCCGTCCTCCTTAACCGTAGCGCTCACCTCCGCTGCGCGCTCTACGAAAATTCCTAATTCATTTCGTCCTTACGAGTCAGCCCTTGACCCAGGAAAGACTTGAAAATTTTCCAAAAAAGTGAGCAAAATTGAACAGATTGTCCACCTCCCTGTGTGCGATTTTGTGCAAATGTGACGCCAGAGTCTTGAGGTCGAGCGGGCGTCGCGGATGTTGTTTTGAATGAACGGTTTCCTGCTTCGATGGGGCTCCGGCTCTCATTGGGTTGACTAAACTGACTTGGCTAATTCCGTTGCAGATTGAAGTGCGGCGAGGGTCGCTTTCCCGGTACAAAGTTGCGCGCCGGCGCTGCAGATGGTTGGAGGGCGTCAAGATGGTTGAGCCTTACAAGCCCGTGTTCAATGCAGCAGCCTTTCTGGCGAGCGCAGGCCTGGGGCGCAAAATCGTTCAGTTGAAGCCCAAAGAAAATTTCTTCACCCAGGGCGAGCCGGCGGATTCGGTTTTCTACCTTCAAAGAGGCCGGGCCAAGATTACTGTGCTGTCAAATACCGGCAAGGAAGCCACCATCACGCTGCTTACCAGCGGCGATTTTGTGGGCGAAGAGGTGCTGGCGGCTGGGGCTGGGGCTCGATTGGCTTCGGCATCCGCAATTACCGATTGCACCGCAATGAAGATTCAGCGGGACGAGATGATCCGAGTGATTCATGAGGAGCATAGATTCTCCGACTTGTTCCTCAAGTTTCTGCTGGCGCGCAGCATGCGCATCCAGGCGGACCTTGTCGATCAGCTCTTCAACTCCAGCGAAAAGCGGCTGGCCCGGATCCTGCTGCTGATGGCGGAGTTCGGCAAACCGGTTGACCACCTGGCCGGGGAAACTCTGCGGCCGGACACCATAAGCGGGCCGGAGATGCTGATCCCCAAGATTTCGCAGGAAACCCTCGCGGAGATGATCGGGACTACCCGGTCGCGGGTTAGCTTCTTCATGAATCGCTTTCGCAAGCTCGGATTCATTGACTACGATGGCCGCATTCGGGTCCACAAGTCGCTGCTGAACGTAATTCTTCACGATCAGGTGCCGGAGGAGAGAGCGGAAGAGCCACCGGCTGAGGATGGATCCGGGGAATGAACCAAAGTTGTAGGTTCTTCCTGCAGGCTTGTGCGAAATTGACCAGCAATGTGATTCATTAAATGGGACACTCACTCCAACTCCATTGGAAGTCCGCCTGGCGGGGTGAGAGATGCACAATTCAAAAGCAAGCCTTCTTATCGTTGACGATGAGTCCTCGATTCGAACCTCCCTTTCGCTCATCCTCACTGAGGTTGGGTACCGTGTGCGAACCGCCGCGGACGGACTCTCCGCTTTGGCGGAAATAAACCAGGGCATTCCGGAGATACTCGTTTCCGATCTGAACATGTCCGGGATGACCGGATTCGAGTTGCTGATCGTGGTCCGGCGCCGGTTTCCCGCGATCCGAACAATTGCGATGAGCGGGGCGTTCTCAGGCAACGAGGTACCTTCCGGTGTCGCGGCGGATGCGTTCTACCAAAAAGGCAGTAGCCTTGGTTCTCTGTTGATGATCATCGAAGCGCTGCCGAAAACGGAGCGGAGTGCTTTGCACCCTTGTCGCTCCGCGGCGCCTCTCGGGGTTCGCAGCTACGGGAACGACTCTTGCGGCGACCCGCCGTTCACAATTACCTGCCCGAAGTGCCGTAGAACCTACCCCTTGGCTCTCGACGGCCTTGGCGGCGTGAAGCGGGAGGTGAATTGCGTCGATTGCGCCGGTTCGATTCAGTTCACAATTGTCGATCCTTCAGGGCAAACCATGCCACTCGCATTTCAGCGGAATGCCCTGGCGGTAGATCCGGTGCAGAATTCAGCTACAACCAGTAAATGAAAGTACCAGGAGAAAGTTGGGGCCATGTACGCAATCGCTGAAACAAGCATGTTTATTCGCGCCCGCATTGAGCTGCCGGCTGGCCTGAAACTCGCGACGCAAGACTTTCGCGAGGGCTGGAACTTTGTGGTGAACAAAGATGCGCGGCTGCTGGAGAAGAAGATTCTGAAACGGGGATGGAATTACATCAGGTTTGCCGATGGGTGGCTGTGCAGCGGCGTCGGAGAGACACCGCAGTCGGCCGTTGGCAACGCGCTCAATCTCGCTCTTCGCCAGGTGAGTCCCCATTTCAACGCCGTGGAGGTGGATCATGTCGAGTGGACGCAGTATCCGTGGTTCTTTCTGGTCAGAGTGATGGTCAATCCGTACCGGATTCAGAAAGGCGCGATTGTCCCAGTGCTGGATGACGCCATACCCCTCGAGACCGCCCTCCGGCCGAGACGGTTGCCGCTCGATGCCGCGGCCTTGTTCCCGAATTTCAGCAGCGCTATGCCCATGCTGAAAGAGATGCTTGTTCTATCCCGCAGTTCGCAGACCAGGGTCCAATGACAATCATCCAGACGGCGCTGATTCTGTTCGCTTTTTATATGGCCTTGCGTGTTCCTCGGAAGCCGGTGCTTAACCGCGCCCGCTCGCGCTGCAGTTCCCGATAGACATCGCTCTTGGATTGGCCCAATTCGCGGGCCAGTCGCTTGAGTGCTTCCTTCTCGTCGACACCGGATTCGGCCTGGATCTGTGCAACCCGGACGGCGACCTTTTGTGGAACGGCGGCCGCAGCGCCCGGCTCCTTTTCGCCCTGGCCCGGCGGAGCGACGAGCAGCGTGATTTCGCCTCGAATGCGATCGCGCGACGCCAGTTCCCGGCGCGCCTCTGCAACCGTCGCGCGCAGAAATTCCTCGTGAATCTTGGTAAGCTCGCGAGCCACCACGACGCGCACCTCCGGCCCCCAGACCGATTCCAGATCCTCCAGCGTGTCGAGAATGCGGTGCGGCGCCTCGTAAAAAATCAGCGTGCAGCCAACACCGCCTTTGAAGGATGCAGCCAACTCTTCCAACCGTGTTCGCCGCGCTCCTGCCTTTTCTGGAAGAAAGCCAATGAAGTGAAATTCGCCGGTGGGCAGGCCGGAAGCGACCAGCGCGCTCAGGGCGGCATTGGCTCCGGGAATCGGAATTACCGCCAGTCCCGCGGCAATGGCTTCCGTGGCCAGCCATGTGCCGGGGTCGCTGATGCCCGGCATTCCCGCGTCAGAAACCAGCGCGATCCGGGCTCCGGTCTTTAGCGATGCCAGCAACTCCTCGGCGCGCCGGTGCTCGTTGTGCTCGTGGCAGCTTACGGTCGGGGTTGCGATCTCAAAATGGTTTAGCAGCTTCTGGGTCTGGCGTGTATCTTCGCAGGCGATCAAGTCAACGCGGCGCAAAATGTCGAGTGCGCGCAGGGTGATATCGCCGAGATTGCCAATGGGAGTAGCCACCAGGTAGAGGCCGGGCGCGATCGGGTCTTGCGCATCGTCCGGCATGGCAGGTTAGTCTCCGGAATCCTGGCGGGCATCCTCGCGCTCCATGCGGCGCTGTTCAGAAAGCAGTGACATGGAACTCATCAGGTTCTGTACGCTCACAATCCCCACAACGCGGCCGCTCTCCGTCACGGGAATCAGCGCCAGGCCGTGCCCCGCGGTCAGCCGCCGGATGGTTGTGCCGAGCGTGTCCTCAGGCTTGGCCACCTGGAAGGCGCGCGACATCACGGACTGGATGTAGCCATTGCCGTCGCTGCGTAGAGCGTCCACGATGCGCTGGCGCGAGACTATGCCCACCAGTTGCGGGCCGCGCACCACCGGAAAATCTTCCTGCAGCGAGTGCACGCAACGCACCAGCGCGTCCGCCAGCGTATCGGAGGCCGAGAGCGTGGCAAAATCTGTCAACATCACTTCGCGCATGCGCACCGTATCCACGACGGACTGGAAGAAAACTCCCTGATCCTCGATTTGCGCGCCGATCATGATGAAAAAGCCCGCCAGGATGAGCCATGGGCTGTGAAGCAACATGCCGCCCAGCATGATAGCCAGCGCAATCACCTGGCCGAGTCCCGCGGAGGCGCGGCCAGCCGGTGCGAAGCCGTGCTTGTGTGCAAAGCCACCGCGTAACAGGCGGCCGAAGTCTAGTGGATACGCCGGCAGGAAATGAAGCACCCCCAGAAACAACTGCATCCAGACCAGGCTGCGCAGCAGGTGGGCGGAGGTGATAAGGGGCAGGCTGAACAAGGGAACATCGGCGCTGGCGCCGAGGATGCAGGCAGCCAGCATCAGGGCCGTGGCAATATTGGCCAGTGGGCCGGCCAGGGCGATCGCAAATTGTCCTCCGCCCTGGTTCGAGATCTCCTGGCTTTCGGGGTTCGCGTAGGCAAAGAGCCCGCCGATGGGCAGCAGCAGCACCGCGCGCAGCCGGAGTCCCAGCCATGCAGCCACCAGCAGCCGCGCGGTTTCGCGCACCGCAACCGCGGCCACCAGGATAAGGAAGAGGGCCAGTCCGCGCTGCCAGCCGTCGCCTGCGCTGATGCCGAAGCAGACCAGCGCGAGCAATGGGAAGAAGATGTGGACGCGCATTTCGACGCCCACCCAACGGCCCAGCGGGATTGACCAGCCTCGCATACTTCGATTGTATCGGTTGGGGGTCCGAAGCGGCTCGCGTATGCTGGTTGGCGATGCGCATTATTGCTGGAACATTCCGCTCGCGCGCGCTGGATGCTCCGTCCGGCCTGGCCACGCGGCCTACCAGCGATCGCCTGCGGGAGACGCTCTTTAACGTGCTTGCGCCCCGAATCGAAGGCGCGTCTTTTCTGGATTTGTACGCGGGCTCGGGCGCCGTCGGCATTGAAGCCCTGAGCCGTGGCGCAATGCAGGTGACGTTTGTAGAGCAGGCGCCAGCGGCCTTGAAGGTGCTGCGCGCGAATCTTGACCGTCTGAAGATTGCTGCCGGATTCCGGATTCACGCCGGAAGCGTCGCTTCATTTCTGCGCAAGCCGCGTGCCGGAGCAGTGGGCCGGGCCGCGGAAGTGAATCTTGATGCGGGTTTCTCGATCGTCTTTCTTGACCCGCCTTATGACGCAGCCGAGGAGTACGCAGCCGCGCTCGGCCAGTTCGGCAGCTTCTCAACCGGTCTGCTGGCCACCGGTGCGGTAGTCATCGCCGAGCATCGCCGCAAGCAGCGGCTGGAACCGCAATACGGCGCGCTCGAGCGCACACGGCTGCTGGAACAAGGCGATGTGGCGCTAAGCTTTTATGCTGCGAAGACAGTTTCAGAGCCAGAATAAGTTTTCGCGGGATTCGAATAGGAGTTAACAAAATGCGCGTGCGAAAAATGAACGGGAAGAGGCGTGCGACCTGCGCGTTAGCGGCAGCCATCCTTTGCATCGCGACTTTGCATCCCCAGAATGCCGGGCCATGGGAGATTGGCCCGTTCACCCGGCCTGCCGAAGGCAACCCCGTGATCGCCCCACGCCCGGACTCCACCTTTAATGACCCCGTTCTGAAAACGCCGGTCCGCTGGGAGGTGCTGCATACCTTCAACCCCGCGGCAATTGTGCGTGATGGCAAGGTGTACGTGCTTTACCGCGCCGAGGACGACTCTGGCGCGATGGAGATCGGCGGCCACACTTCCCGCCTTGGGCTCGCAGAGAGCGAAGACGGTATCCACTTCGCGCGCCGCCCTGAACCCGTCTTCTTTCCCGCCGACGACAGCGAGAAGGCCCGCGAATGGCCGGGAGGCGTCGAGGACCCCCGCATCGTTGAAGCCGAAGACGGAACCTACGTTCTTACCTACACACAGTGGAACCGCCAGACTTATTCGGTAGGCATTGCCACCTCGCCCGATCTATTGCACTGGACCAAGGTCGGTCCCGCATTTCTCCATGAAGCCGGAAACAAATACGACGCACTTAAATACAAATCCGCCGGAATCGTGACCCGTCTCGACCCAGTCAAAGGGCGCCTCATCGCCGCGCAGATTGACGGCTACTACTGGATGTATTGGGGCGAGGGAGCCGTGCACGTGGCCCGCTCGCCCGACTTGATTCACTGGACTCCGGTGGAAGACGGCTCGGGCGCGCCTTTCGAGCTTCTTGGTCCGCGGCCGAAGCACTTCGACAGCACATTTCCCGAAACCGGGCCGCCGCCGGTCTTGACGCGTGACGGAATTGTGGTTCTCTACAACGGAAAGAACACAGCAGGCAAGGTCGGCGACAAATCCCTGCAACCCAACGCCTACGCCACAGGCGAGGCCCTGTTTGAAGCCGAGAATCCCGTGCGGATCGTTGCCCGTGCCGAGCATCCAGTCCTTAAGCCTGAGATGCCCTACGAGGCGACCGGGCAATATGCCGCCGGAACCACATTCGCCGAGGGTCTGGTAGTGTTTCACGGCCGCTGGTTTCTCTACTACGGCTGTGCGGACTCGCTTGTAGGCGTGGTCACGGCGCCCGAGAAGTAGCGCCGGTGGCCGCATCCAACCAATCCAATGGCGGGCTGGCGCGGCTACAATAGGCCGCATGAAAAATGTCCAATTTCTGACTGCCTTGGCCACGCTGCTTTTGGCTGCTGCCGGACCCGCTGGAACGAAGGGGCAGTCACCCGCCGCGACGTCCGCTCCGGTTCCTCAATTAGCGGTTCTGGACACGGATATTGGGGACGATATTGACGACGCCTTTGCGCTGGCCCTGGTGCTGCGTAGCCCGGAGCTCCACTTGCTGGGCGTCGAAACTGCCTTCGGCGATACCGAGCTGAGAGCCCGTCTGGTTGATCGTTACCTTGCATCCGTAGGCCGTAGCGACATTCCGGTGCTCGCCGGGGTAGAGACGAAGAGCGATCACTTTACTCAGGCCGCCTACGCGCGGCAATGGCCCCTACGGAAACATGCGGAAGCGGTTAAGTTCCTGCTTGGCCAGATCCGCGCCCATCCGGGGCAAATCACTCTGATCGCCATCGGGCCGCTCGTCAATATTCAGGCGGCGATTGAGCGCGATCCGGCGACCTTCAGGAAGCTGAAGCGGGTGGTCCTCATGGGTGGCAGCGTCTACCGCGGCTACGACGGAAATCAGGGCGACAGGAATACCCCTCCCTCGCCGGAGTGGAACATTCTCTGCGATCCCGCCGGGGCCAGGGAACTTCTGGCGTCAGGAGTGCCGGTCTTTGACATGCCGCTCGATTCCACGCAAATTCGCCTGGAAAATCCCTCGCTGGGGATGGTATTCGCCCACGGCTCGCCGCTCACCGATCAACTCACACTCCTCTATCACCAATGGACCGCAAAGGCAGAGTGGCATTCGCCCACTCTGTACGACCCGGTCGCCGTGACCTACGCCATCCGTCCCGATCTATGCCCCGCGACGCCGGTGCGGCTCGAGGTCGACGACAAAGGTTTCACAAGGCCGGTTGCCGGAGCTCCAAACGCCCAGGTCTGTCTGCATTCGGATGAAAAGGAGTTTCTCGAATTACTCGTGAACCGGATTACCGCGGAGACAATGCCCTGATGGGTTTACCTGCGAGCGAACCCGGCTTTTTCATCTTAGCTTTCGCGTCTCCACGTCGATTTCCAGAGTGCCAGACCATCTGCTGTGAGCGCTGTCACTTCCAACTCCATTGACAGCAGAGGAAAGTAGGTGAAAAATGGCCAGTCGAAGCAATTCGAACGGTTGACTGTGTTCTACGGAGGAAAAGTGAAAAACGCTGTGAAAATGAATGTTTTGCTGGCTTTTGCAATCATGGGTGCGGGAATGATCTTGTCGGGCTGCAAGGCGGCTCCTGAGCTTACGCAGGACCAGGCTCTCGCGATGATTCAGGCAAAGTACGATGCAACCCCGGCAGTCGGCGCCAATATTATCGTCAACAACGACGGCATGGTGCAGGGCGCAACCGCCAAACTTTGGAACCGGTCCACGATTTATCCCAACAAGTACTGGGCCGACTTTACCTTGACCCCTGATGGGAAGAAGGCTATCAAGCTGGCCGGCACAGGTGACATCATCAAGTGGCGGCCGGATAGCCCAACCGACACAAAATACTCTGTCGTCCTTTTGACGGTTGCGGCCAATCACCTTAAGGCTCACGATATCAAGGATATCCAGGATGTCGGCAAGACCAAGACGGTTACTTTTATTGAGGGCGTCGATCTGACCGGCGTCCCTCAAGTGCTGGTGGGCATCGCCCATAACCCCGGCAATCAGCTCAGCACCACCCGCCAGGCCGACTTTGTTCTGGATAGCGGAGCCTGGAAGCTGCAGTCGATCGAGTAAATCAGGGAAAAATCCTCGTGGATGGGGTCCGTATCCGTTGACCCCGTCCACGTTTCTTGGTATTGTTAGAAGGTTCCGCAAGAACGCATCCCTCCGTGTGTCTTAACGAAGGTTGCGTATGGGCAACCCGGTCCGGCTTCATTGGGCGGGTTGGTCCCCGAGGCCAGGCGAGATTTACCCTCCTGGCAGGTCCCCAAAGTCGCTCTCTTCTTGCGGAGGGCAGCCGGGGCCCCCAGCGACAGGTTTTCGTCGATGGGGTGGAGAGATACATCGCATCGGCGCCCGCGCGTTCTCCACCTTGGAGGGCTATGCGGGCCGGAACCGCGAAACGGAGTCGGCTTTTCCAGCCAAAAGCAGGAAAACGCACGGCCACCGTCCCGGTTCTCGTCTGAGATTGGAACGAACGCAGACGCGAAGCAGTAACGATAGGGCTTCTCTGCGCTTGTACGGTTTTCATGCCGTCCAAAGCCAGAACGGCCCGAAGGGCCTGTGTGCGGCTGCTGAGTTTGGGAATTGCAGTCGCAGGTGGAAGGGTTTTTTAGCGCGGTAAGGAGTTTTGGTTTGCCTACATTCAATCAGTTGGTTCGCAAGGGGCGCACGGCCCCCCGGTACAAGACGGCGTCGCCAGCCTTGCAGGCCTCGCCGCAGCGGCGCGGCGTTTGCACCCGCGTGTACACGCAAACGCCCAAGAAGCCAAACTCGGCGCTGCGCAAGGTTGCCCGCGTGCGGCTGACCAACGGGATTGAGGTCACTACCTACATTCCCGGCATCGGCCACAACCTGCAGGAGCACTCGATCGTGCTCATCCGCGGCGGCCGCGTGAAAGATCTGCCCGGTGTTCGTTATCACGTGGTGCGTGGCACCCTGGATTCGGTGGGCGTGGCCAACCGTATGCAGAGCCGCTCGAAGTACGGGGCCAAGCGCGCCAAGGGCGGCGCGGCTCCCAAGAAGAAGTAAAGCAGTTGCCGGCGATCAGCCGCCAGAGAAATCTGGAACTGAAAACCGACCAATGAAAAACGGTTCCGGGGCGGATTCGGGAACCCGGACTAGGGCAACAGAAGCGGCGCGAATGCGCAAAGGATTTTGAGAGCTATGCCAAGAAAAGGGCACATTGGGAAGCGGGAAGTGGCGCCGGACCCGGTCTACGGATCTACGCTGGTCACCAAGTTTGTGAACTCGATGATGTGGGGCGGCAAGAAGTCGACTGCCCAGGGCATCTTCTATCAGGCGATGAAGACACTCGAAGAGAAGGGCGGCGGCGACGATGCCCTCAAGCTCTTCAAGAAGGCGGTAGAGAACTGCAAGCCGCTGCTCGAGGTCAAGACCCGCCGCGTGGGTGGCGCCAACTATCAGGTGCCCATCGAGGTCAACCCCGACAGGCGTACCTCTTTGGCAATTCGCTGGCTCATTACCTATGGCCGCAATCGCGGCGAAAAGGGCATGACCGACAAGCTTTCGAACGAGCTGCTCGATGCGGCCAACGGACGCGGCGCGGCCATGAAGAAGAAGGAAGACGTGCACCGCATGGCCGAGGCCAACAAGGCCTTCGCTCACTACCGCTGGTAAGCGGGCGGAATCGCAAGAGTTGATGCCGGCGCTTAACGATCTGCCGGCTTGATAGGGTCCCGGAAGCGGGATTCGCTGAACAGAGATAACCGCGGACCCACTCGTTCGCAAGGGAAAAACATCGTGGCTCGCACCGTACCTCTGAATCGTTGCCGGAACATCGGAATCATGGCGCACATCGACGCCGGAAAGACGACAGCGACAGAGCGCATCCTGTATTACACCGGCATCACGCACCGCATCGGCGAAGTGCATGAGGGCACGGCGACCATGGATTACATGGAGCAGGAGCAGGAGCGCGGCATCACGATTACTTCGGCTGCCACCACCTGCGTGTGGAAAGACGTCCGCATCAATATCATCGATACCCCCGGCCACGTGGACTTTACCGCCGAAGTGGAGCGCTCCCTGCGCGTTCTCGACAGTGCTGTGGCGCTGTTTGACTCCGTTTCAGGCGTGCAGCCCCAGACCGAGACCGTGTGGCGGCAGGGCGACAAGTACAAGGTTCCGCGCATCTGTTTTGTGAACAAGATGGATAAGAACGGCGCCGACTTCGAGCACGTTCTGGAGACGATTCGCAAGCGCCTGGGCGCGCGGCCCGTGGCCTTGCAGATTCCCATCGGCGCGGAAGCCGGCTTCAAGGGTGTCGTCGATCTCATCGAGATGAAGGCCGTCCTGTGGCATGACGAAACATTGGGCGCCGAGTTCTCCATCGAGCCGATTCCTGCCGATCTCCAGAAGAAGGCCGAGGCCTTCCGCCTGCAGTTGATTGAAGTCATCGCCGAAACCGACGACGTGCTTTTGGAGAAGTTCCTGGAAGGCGAAACGCCCACCATTGAGGAACTCAAGGCCGGCATCCGCCAGGCCACCATCGATCTGAGGGTCTTCCCGGTGTTGTGCGGAAGCGCCTTCAAGAACAAAGGCATTCAAACGCTGCTCGATGCGGTCGTCGACTACCTGCCCAGCCCTCTCGACAAGCCCCCGGTTGAAGGCATCAACCCTCATCGGCATGACAAGATAGAAATCCGCAAGCCGGACGACAATGAGCCGCTTGCCGCCCTGGCATTCAAGATCATCAACGATCCCTTTGGCAAGCTCTGCTTCGTGCGCGTCTATTCGGGCTCGCTCAAGACCGGTGACACGGTGCTGAATCCGCGCACCGGCAAGACCGACCGCATCGGCCGCCTCGTCAAGATGCACGCCAATAAGCGCGAAGACGTCTCGGAGATTCTGGCCGGTGATATCTGCGCTTGCGTGGGCTTGAAGGAATTGAAGACTGGCGACACGCTGTGCGCGCCGCATCATGAGATCGCGCTCGGCGCCATAACGTTTCCCGAGACAGTCATCTCGGTAGCCATCGAGCCCAAGACCAAGGCCGACCAGGAAAAGATGGGCATTGCGCTCTCGCGGCTGGCCGATGAGGATCCCACCTTCAAGGTTCATACCGATGAAGACTCGGGCCAGACGATTATCAGCGGCATGGGTGAGCTGCATCTGGAAATTCTTGTCGACCGCATGAGGCGCGAGTATAAGGTCGAGGCCAATGTGGGCGAGCCTAAGGTTGCCTTCCGCGAGACCATCCGGAAGAAAGCCGAGGCTGAGGGCAAGTACATTCGCCAGACCGGTGGCTCGGGCAACTACGGGCATTGCAAGTTGCGCGTCGAGCCCAACACGCCGGGTGCGGGCTACGAGTTTATCAACGACATCAAGGGCGGCGTGGTGCCCAAGGAGTACATCAAGCCCATCGATCAGGGCGTGCGCGGAGCTCTGGAGTTGGGCATTCTGGCCGGCTACCCCATCGTGGACGTGAAGGTGACGCTCTACGACGGCAGCTATCACGAAGTGGACTCGAACGAAATGGCCTTCAAGTTTGCCGGCTCGATCGCGTTCAAGGAAGCCGCGCGCAAGGCGAGCCCGGTGCTGCTTGAGCCGGTGATGGCGGTCGAAGTCACCGTTCCCGAGGAGTTTATGGGTGTGATTATCGGCGACATCAACTCGCGCCGCGGACGCATCGAGGGCATGGATCGCGTGAGCGGGTCGCAGGTGATCAAGGCGATGGTGCCGCTGAAGGAAATGTTTGGCTACGTGAACGAGATTCGCTCGTCCACACAGGGCAGGGCTTCGTATTCGATGCAGTTTGCGCGCTACGAAGAAGCTCCGCGCATGATCGCCGATGAAATCATCGGCCGGGCGCAGGGTAAATGAAGAGAGTGATCAGTGGACAGTGATCAGTGATCAGCCCAAAGGCGAAACTGAACACTGACAACTGATCACCGAACACTGGTTTTAGGATTTTGGGGCTGGAGCCGGACGGCCGGCGCCCCTGGTTGAAACGAGCGGTACAAGCTACGAAAGGGATGCAGGGACTTTTATGGCGAAGGAAAAATTTGATCG
>PLOG01000014.1 GCA_003142935.1 Acidobacteriaceae bacterium | reverse complement strand
TCATTCAATCCAGGTCCATTCGGCACCCTGCTTCTTATCAATCGTGCCGCAAACACAATCAAATCATGGCGGCCTTTACAGGCTGCGGAAAAACTCAAAACGGAGGGAGCAGCGGGTTTCAACCTCCTGATAGAGGGCAAAATAGCGCGGCCTTTAGGCCCGGGCCGTCGTCCCTTGATCGTCAACCAGGTTCAGATTCGGGAGCGCCTTGCGAAAGCGTTCGCTAATCCGGCCGGCATTTACCTCTTTCAACCGCTGAAAGCCGTCGCGTGCCCGCGTCAGAGCGCCGCCAAATGTCAGGTAATCCGCGTCAACCCCCGAGCGCCCCCACCCCCAACCGCGTCTATCCTTTACGAGAGCAGCAACCAAAAGCTGGTACCCTGAATTCTGAGAAAATCTCCCAGGAAAGGCCGGCCGATCCGGTCTGGCAAGCAAACCAATGGCAGAGTTCGTCATCAAGTTGGCCGATGAGCGTGGGCGGGTGCAGGAGCAGGTGCAGACCGCGTCCACCGCTGAAGAACTGCGCCTCCGCTTCATCCATGCCGGCTACCACGTCTTCTCTGTCCGCGCCAAAGCAGGCTTTGCCGGCCTCGCCAAGCGCAAGGTCAAGCTCGAGCCCTTCCTTATCTTCAACCAGCAATTTCTCACCCTGATCCGCGCCGGCCTGCCCATCCTGGGGTCCCTTCAAATGCTGGGCAAAATCCAGAAAAACGCCCAGTTCGCCGCCCAATTAGACGACGTCTGCAACCGCGTCAAAACCGGCGAATCCCTCTCCGCCGCCTTCGAGGCGCAAAGCGGTTTTCCCATCATGTACACCACCACCCTGCTGGCCGGCGAGCGCTCCGGCAACCTCCAGGAAGTCCTCGAACGCTACGTCAACTTCCAAAAGATTTCCCTCACCTTCCGCAAAAAGCTGACCACCTCGCTCATCTATCCGGCCCTGCTCATGACCCTCGTCATCGGCCTCATGATCTTCCTTCTCGCCGTCGTCGTGCCGCAGTTCGCCGTGCTCTATGACCAGATGGGCTCCAAGCTCCCGGCCATGACCCTCGGCCTGCTCAGCTTCGGCAAGTGGCTGCATCACAACTTCCTCTGGCTTCTTCTCATCGCCGTTGCCATCGCCGCCGCCGTCTATCGCTTCTCCATCACCGAGCGCGGCCGCGACTTCGTCGATGGCTTCCGCGTCGGCCTGCCCGTCTTCGGCAAAATCTGGCTCAAGTATCAGGTCGCCCTCTTCTCACGCACGCTTTCCACGCTGCTCACCGGCGGCCTGCCCCTCGTGCCGTCGCTGGAAACAGCCGCCCGCGCCATCTCCTCCCGCCGCGTCTCCAAAGCCGTCTACTCCTCCATCGGTACCGTACGCGAAGGTAAAAGCCTGGCCGAATCGCTGGAGCGAACCGGCGTCTTCCCCGACCTCGCCTCGGAGATGATCACCGTCGGCGAGCAAACCGGCGCGCTCCCGCAAATGCTCAACTCCGTCGCCGAATTCTTCGAAGAGGACGTCTCGACCGCGCTCGCCGCGGCCCTCGCCCTCATCGAACCGGCCATCCTGATCGTCATGGGCGTGGTCGTTGTCTTCATTCTCATCTCGCTCTACCTGCCCATCTTTTCCCTGGGCCAGGCCAGCGGGGGATAGGGGCAAACCGCTATGGCCGATCCAAGCGTACTTATACTTCCGGTGCCCACCAGCGTCGACGAACGAAGCGAGGCCGAAGCCCTGGCGCGCCGCTATCACGCCGAGTTCGTCGATCTAAAGAACTTCAAAATCCAGCACGAGCTTCTCCGCACCGTCCCCGTCGAGCTCATGTTCCGCTACAACTTCGTCCCCATCGAGCAGCAGCAGGATCTGCTGGTCATCGCCGTCAGCGATCCCTCCCGCCTCATGATCCTCGACGAAATCGCCGGCCTCCTCGGCCACCGCATCCTGGCCCGCGTCGCCACTCTCTCCCAGATCACCGACCTGCTCAAAAAAACCGAGCAGTCGCAGCGCGTGCTCGACGAAGCCAGTGAAGGCCTCACCTTCGACGTGCTCACCGGCGACGAAAATCAGGACGAGAACATCTCCATCGAGAAGCTGACCAGCGAAGAAGACATCAGCCCCATCATTCGCCTCGTTGACACCACCATCTTCACCGCGCTCGAGCGCCGCGCCTCCGACATCCACATCGAAACCAACGACGATTCAGTCGTCGTCAAGTACCGCATCGACGGCGTGCTGCAGGCGGCCATGGCGCCCATCGCCCGCGAGCATCACAACACCATCCTCTCCCGCATCAAGATCATGAGCGAGCTTGACATCGCCGAGCGCCGTGTCCCGCAGGACGGCCGCTTCCGCGTCCGCTACAAGTCCCGCCTCATCGACTTCCGCGTCTCCATCATGCCAACCATTCATGGTGAAAACGCCGTCCTCCGCGTGCTCGACAAAGAGTCCATGAGCGAAAAGTTCCGCAACCTCACGCTCGATGTGGTCGGCTTTGCCGACGAAGACCTCCGCCGTTTCCGCCGCTACATTCGCGAGCCCTACGGCATGGTCCTGGTCACCGGCCCCACCGGCTCCGGAAAAACCACCACCCTCTACGCCGCCCTCAACGAAATCAAAAGCGACGAAGACAAGATCATCACNNTTCACCACCGTCCACGCCAACAACGTGGTCGATGTCCTGGGCCGCTTCATCAACATGGGCGTCGAAGCCTACAACTTCGTCTCCGCGCTCAACTGCATCCTCGCCCAGCGCCTCGTCCGCACCGTCTGCGAGTACTGCGCGCACACCGTCCATTACGACGACGCTTCTCTGCGCTCGAGCGGCCTCGACCCATCCGAGTGGCAAGGCTTCGATTTCCGCGAAGGCGCAGGCTGCATGGAGTGCGGAGGCACCGGCTACCGCGGCCGCACCGCCATTCACGAACTGCTCGATCTCACCGACCCCATTCGTGAGCTGATTCTCGAGAAAAAGCCCACCTCCGAAGTCCGCAAGCTAGCCCAAAAAGAAGGCATGAGTTTCCTCCGCGAGTCCGCTCTCGAGCGCGTCCGCCGCGGCCTGACCACATTGAAGGAGATCAACAAGGTAACCTTTATTGAGGCATCGAGGTAGAGCAGCTTCTAGCTTCTAGCTTCTAGCCTCTAGCTTCTAGCTTTCAGCTCCAACCTGCAGTTTCACCGAGTTGTTTTTGAAATCCCGCGATTGTTTTGAATGGATGCGGTTGTTTTGAAAGGGCACGGCTTCATATCATGCTGAGAAACTCCAATTGCGGCACTGTTTTGAAAGGGCACGGCTTCAGCCGTGCCGCAGTTGCTAATTTTTGGGATGAAGGGTACGGGCTTTAGCCCGTACTAATGGCGCACAAAATTGAACCGGGCTTTAGCCCCCGAGGGAAGGCAGCTTCACCGTAACCATCACATTCACGCACAACAAGCTAGGAGCTAGAGGCTAGAAGCTGCATTAAGAAAACTGCTTCACCGCAACCATAACGTTCACGCACCACCAAACTGACCACTGTTCACTGACCACTGACCACTGTCCACTGTCCACTGTCCACCGAGAACCGACTTGAATTCCTTCCTGAACAAATCGATCTCCACCGCCAAGCCCCCCGGTCGTCCCCCAGCCGCCGTCGAGCTCTCCCCTGAAGGAGTCCTCGCCGCAGCGCTCCCCGGCTCCGGCGCCGCACCCGT
This sequence comes from Acidobacteriaceae bacterium, assembly GCA_003142935.1. GTDB lineage: Bacteria > Acidobacteriota > Terriglobia > Terriglobales > Acidobacteriaceae > Telmatobacter. The sequence goes on along the minus strand of PLOG01000014.1, from coordinate 5,937 downwards.
CTACGCCTTCGTTCCACTCCCGCCCGGCGCCCTGATCCCCGGCATCGGCGAGCCCAACATCCGCGCCGCCGAGGCTGTCTCCGACGCCATCCGCTCCGCGCTCAGCCAGGTCTCGCCCCGCACCCGCGCCGTCTCCCTCATTCTGCCCGACACCGTCGTCCGCATCTTCATGCTCGACTTCGATTCCCTGCCCGCCCGCGCCGCGGAAGCCCTCCCCATCCTGCGTTTCCGCCTCCGCAAAATGGTCCCCTTCGACGTCGAGCATGCCGGCGTCAGCTACCAGGTGCTCTCCCAGGCCAAGAACGAGTGGAAAGTCCTCACCGCCGTTCTCCCCGGGCTCATCCTCGCCGAATACGAAGCCGCCGTCCGCTCTGCCGGATACGAGCCCGGCGCGGTTCTTCCCTCCAGCCTCGCCGCGCTTGAAGCCATCGACTCCCTTGAAGCCGTGCTGGCCGCGAACCTCAGCCCGCTCGCGCTCACCACCTCCATCGCCACCGGCAACGACCTGTTGCTCCATCGCACCCTCGACCTGCCCGAAAATCCAGCCCTCCGCCTCGCCGAAATTCAGCGCGGCATCGCCGTCGCCGCTGCCTACTTTGAAGACAAGCTCCAGGCCCCCGCCCGCACCCTCCATTACGCCGGCAACTATGAAACCGCCGAGTTCGTCCGTTGGATCGACAACCCGGACCTCACCGTCGTCGATCTCGCGCCCCGGCCTGAAACTGGAGCCATGACTTCACTGGGTCATGCAAACATCGCCGCCGCAACTGGCGCTCTCGTGGGGGCAAGTTAAACCATGCGCGTCACGCTCAATCTCGCCACCCGCCCCTTCGCCGATCTTGGACCGGCCCTCAAGCGCCTCCGCATCGGCTCGGGCATTCTGGCCCTTTTGGCCATCGTCCTCGGCATCGGCCTCCACGCCCTCCACCAGAAGGCCGAGCAGGCCCGCGCCCGCGATCACTCCCTCGATGGCGAAATCGCCCGCATCACCCGCGAGCGCCAGGATTACGAAGCCCTCATGCAGCGCCCCGACAACGCCCAGTTGCTCACCCAGGCCGACGCTCTCAACAAGCTCTTCGACGAGAAAGCCTTCTCCTGGACCCTGGCCATGGAGAACCTTGAAACCGTTCTGCCCGGCGGCGTCCAGGTGGTTACCCTCGAGCCCGTCCGCGCCAAGGACGGCCACATCACCCTCCATCTGCGCGTCGACGGCCCTCACGACCGTTCCGTCGATCTGGTGCGCAATCTCGAGCACTCCCGCCGCTTCCTCGAGCCCCGCATCGTTGGCGAAAGCTCCGCCGAAACCGGTACCGGCCCCAACCAGCCCCTGGAGCCCGTCAGCGCCTCCAACCGCTTCAACTTCGATCTGCTCGCCGAGTACAATCCCCCCTTGCCCGGCGAAACCCAACCCACTGGAAACCTGAAAAAACCGCTCGCCGGCACTAACTCCGACGACGGCTCAGCAAACTCCGGCAGCGCTCCCGGGTTCACGGAACGCCGCGTCCGTTCCCCCTACACCGGCCCTGTGCCAAAACCGAACCCCACGCGCAACTCCACACCCAACTCCACAGAAGGAGGCCCGCAATGAGCAACAGCCTGCCTGCCTCTTCGCAACCGGCCTCTTCCCAACCGGCTTCTTCCAAGCCGGCCCCTATTTGGGCCGAAAGCCTCCGGTCGCCCCTCACCTGGCACTACGCCGGGTTTGCGCTCCTGCTCGTGCTGGTCATCGGCTTATCCATCCGCCTCGGCCTCGACTGGGCTGCCACCAACACCCGCTCCACCGATGCCCTCGCCGGCAAGCAGGTCGAGCTCAAGGCCCTCGATCTCCAAACCGCCCCTCTGCGCGGCCTCGACAAGCGCGTCGAAGAATCCCGCGCCCGCATGCGCGCCTTCTTTGACCAGCGCATCCCCGCCAATTATTCCTCCATCTCCTCGCGCGTCGCCGATCTCGAGATCGCCTCAGGTGTCCGCCTCACCCGCGTCCAATACACGCAAGGCCCGCCCGGCCCCGACCTCACCGAGATCACCATGGAAGCCGGCATCAGCGGCGAATACCCGCAAATCATGCGTTTCGTCAACAGTCTCGAGAGCGATCGGACCTTCTTCGTCATCCGCGCCATGGCCCTTACCGGCCAGCAAGGCGGCCAGGTCAATCTCCGCCTGCGCGTCTCCACCTGGCTTCGCCGCGCCGACGCCGACGCCAGCGGCCTGCCCTCCACTCCGCAACCCGGCGAAACTGCCCCCGAGCCTTCCTCAGCCGCAACGCCCGCCTCAGCCCCAAGGCCCGGCGCAGCCCCAAGAGAGGAGCAGTAGCCATGCCCCTTCAGCTCGGTACCGAAAACAAGCGCCAGGTTTACATCGTCATTGCCCTGTTCGCCGTAATCCTCATCCTCGGCGGCAGGCAAGTCTATAAAATGCTTGCCGGACCCTCCACGCCGCCGCGTCCCATTCAAACTGCCGCCGCCAGCCGTACCGCCGCGGCAGTTCCCTCCACGCTCGCCGGTCCCGACGCGCAAAAGCTCACCAACGCCGGCATCGATCCCACTCTCCATTTCGAAAAGCTCGCCCAGAGCGAAGACATCCACTACGCCGGAACCGGCCGAAACATCTTCTCCGCCCAGTCCGCCCCCGTAGCGATTGAAACACCAATCAAAAGCGCCCGCGCCGGCGCGCCCGCTGTCACCGTGTCCGCGGCGCCCGCGATCCCCACCCCGCCCGCCATCGACCTCAAGTACTTCGGCTACACCGAGGCCCCGGACAAATCCCTCCAGGCTTTCTTCACCCATGGAGACGAAATATTCATGGCCCGCACCGGCGAAATTGTCGATCATCGTTACAAAGTAGGCCTCATCAAGCCCCTCAGCGTTCAAATCACCGACATGGCCTACAACCACACTCAAACCCTCGGCCTGTCCGCCTTCTAAACAGGCTGCGGCATAATTCGGTACGGGCTTTAGATGAAGGGTACGGGCTTTAGATGAAGGGTACGGGCTTTAGCCCGTACATTCAATCCACCAATAACGAGCGTGGGCTTTAGCCCCCGAGGGAACGCCCCGCTGCAGCCAGAACGCAAATTCAAACCGATGACTAGACCCACCCCAACCCGCCGCCCCAAACCCACTGAAGAGGGCTACATCCTCATCTGGGTCATCTTCCTGATCGCCGCATTCACCCTAGCCCTGTCCGTTGCCGTGCCCAGAATAGCCAAGGAAATCCAGCTCGACCGCGAGCACGAAACCATGCAGCGCGGCAAGCAATACGCCCGCGCCATCCAGCTCTACTACCGGAAATTCCACGCCTACCCGCCCAGCCTCGACGCCCTCGTGAAGACCAACGAAATCCGCTTCCTGCGCAAGAAATACGTCGACCCCATCACCGGCAAGGACGACTGGAAGCCCATCCATTTTGGCCAGAACAAAGCCCCCACCGCGATGGGCTTTTTCGGCCAGCCCCTCGCCGGCTCCGCCTCCACCATAGCCGGCACCGGCCCCAGCGGTGGAAACGGAATTAACGGCGCATCCTCCATCGGTCCCGGCTCGTCCTCGGGCGCCAGTTCCCTCTTCGCTTCCCCCGATCCAGGAACCACTCCCGCAGCGCCCGGCGCCACCAGCACTTCCGGCTCCACCGGCACCACCGGCGCCACCGGCACAGCGAGCACAACCGGCGCCACCGGCACTTCCAGCTCCGATACCGGTCTCAGCGGACAAACCTTCGGCGGCGCCGGCATCATCGGCTTCGAGCCCGCCAGCTCCAAATCCTCCATCCTCATCTACAAAAAGAAAACCCACTACAACGAGTGGGAGTTCGTCTACGACCCGCTCTCCGAAATGAAGACGATCTCTGGCAACACCGGAAACATCGGCCAACCCGCCAGCACCACCACCAGCCCCATCGGCGGCCCAAGCTTCAGCTCCCCCAACAGCATCAGCCCTACTCCCACGCCAACCGCACCCACCTCACCCCAGCAATAACTGGGCAATAACTTGGTGCCCCATTCATCGCAGCTTCACCGCGATGAGTGGGATCGCATGCCGTCCACCCCACACAACAAAAGGCCCGTCCCCTTCAGGGGACGGGCCTTTTGTGCGTGAGAACCAATCCGGAACCCAGTCGTTAAACGCTAAAGGAGGAGCCGCACCCGCAGGTCGACTTCACCTGCGGATTATCGAACTTGAACCCTGCCGCTTCCAGCGTCTCGACGTAGTCCACCGTACAGCCATTCAGGTACATCAGCGAAGTTGCATCCACAAATACCTTCAGGTCGTCAAAGCTGAACACCTTATCCATCATCCCGCTCTGGTTCTCGAAGGCCATCGAGTACTGGAACCCCGAGCACCCGCCGCCCATCACGCCAATCCGCAGCCCGGCGGGTATCGGATCCTGCGTAGCCATAATCTCCCGCACCTTGGCAATAGCCTGCGCGGTCAGGTTGAGTGGAGCTTTCTTTTCGGTTTCCTGTACTGGTGCTGCTGTCGCTGTCGCCATAGTCTCTCCAGGGGATGGTGGTCTGCTTGCTCTTCTCTATAACTCTACCGTCCAGCAAGCGCCGGCACAAGCCCCATTTGCTCCATCCGTTTCATTGGATGCAACCTTCGTACCCTAAGTCGCAGATTTCCATAGCCTCCAAACACTTCCAAACACCGCGAAGAAACTTCCGCCNNTACGGGCTTCAGCCCGTACATATCCTCTCCAATAAATGCGTGGGCTTTAGCCCCTGAGGTACGCTTTTGGCAAGCTGCCTGATCGCCCCGCAAACACAATCAAATCAATGTCCATTCCCACGCCCTCAAACTCCGCTCCCCCTGAAAACCGCCTTCATCGAAAATTATTGAATACATCCACACCCATTCCGGGCTATGATAGTCAACCGTAAGGCCCCTCTACTCACGAGGCCGCGATTCCTGCTTCGGACTCGCCGGTATCTGGGACCAGTCAGCCGCTGGGAGGTGGAGTATGACCTTTGTTCCGATTCTTTGGTCGGTCTGGGGCGTTGTTGTCGCCCTATTGTTCTCACTGCATATCTATCGCGGCAGCCTCGAAAAGAATGAAGACGACCAGATCTTTCTGGACGATTCCTTCGAGCACGAGAAAGTTGCCCAGATGGCCATCGTCGCCAAAGTCCAGAAAATCGAGCCGGCCCTGCGTGTGGCCAAGTGGCTCGCCTTGGCCATGACCATTTTCATCATCGTCTATTACATCCGCGACATTCTCTTGCAGCTCAACGTCATCCACTAGAGTTGTGCGCGATGCTCAGCCATCCGCTTGTCCCCGCCCCGGCGGCAATCGCATGCCGCCGGAACCGCCGGGATCGCCGCCTTTCAAGACGTCTGCCTATTTGAACTGCCTGAAAATATCGAATAAGTAATAGCCCACCACAAACAGGGTCATCGCGCCCAACAGACCAAGCGCGATCCGCTTGAACGGCTGAACCTTGGCCACCTTGGCCGCAATCGCTGCCTGCGCCGATCTTTCCTCTGTGAACCCTTCGCCCAGGAAAATCTGGTCCTCTTCGTCGCGAGCCAGTCTTGATTGATAAAGGTTGACCACGATCAGCAAGATAACCAATACTCCCCAAACGGACCACATTACCGGAACAAAACCCGTCATTCTCTCCACCTCTTTTGAGCCTTCTCGGCCCCCTTGTCCGCGCTCCCGATCGCTACACCCGGTCTCGCAAGTTCAGGGGCCTTACGGGCTTAAATCTTAGCCTCGAAGTCCAACCCAAATTCGTGACACGAGTCACACCCCTGCCCAATCCGCACCTCAAATTCCCACAACGCGGCACCAAGCTCCCCCGGTGCCGCCCGGGTGCCTGTGTGCTGGGTCTGGGTGTTAGGTCTGGGTGCGCCCCAATCATCGCAGCTGGGTGCCCCATTTATCGCGGCCTCATCGCGATGAGCGGGATATCGAGTGGGCTAGGTGTGTGTCGGGCATAGA
>PLOG01000039.1:3406-3840 GCA_003142935.1 Acidobacteriaceae bacterium | reverse complement strand
GGCAGACTTTGGCCGGTTAACAGCCCAAAGCATTCATTGAGAATCACTTGCACGCGATCTTCAGGATTACTCCTCTGGAACGCCCTTCCAGCCGGAGATCGGGCGTCGGCAACAACAGCAGGAATCCAAGAAACTGGCCGACATATGGGGACTGATTCCGCCTTCTATTCACTAAGTAATTCTTTCTAATGTAGTTATACCTAGATTGCCTGAGCGGCTACCGGTGTGCCCTATGCTCTCAGCTTGTCATTGGAATAAGCAGCGCTGCCCAGTGGACTGACCCCGCGAGCGATCAGTGTGCGCCTCTGTTTTTCCTGTGGTACTCCCACACATCCTGTGCAATACTTATGTGGCATAAGCACAGGAGCCGGAGAAATGGGCGAATCCAAACTAGATCTCTTGCAAGGCACCCTGGACCTGATGGTCCTGCAAAC
>PLOG01000039.1:0-3368 GCA_003142935.1 Acidobacteriaceae bacterium | reverse complement strand
GTGCTCGCCATGTCTCCAGAAGGCAACCTTTAATGAGTACGCTGCGGCTGGCGTTGGCCCGCGTGCGTTCTTTTCTGTCGAAGCCCCCGCTCGACGCCGACCTCGAAGCTGAGATCGCCACACACCTCGAAATGGCGATCGAAGAGAACATCCAGCGCGGCCTCACCCCCTTGGAAGCCCGCCGCCAGGCATTCATACGCTTCGGCGGCATCGACTTGGCGAAAGACAAACAACGCGAAGCGCGAGGACTTATGAAACTCGACATTCTTCTCCAGGATCTCCGTTACACCTTCCGCACTCTCAGCCGCGATCGCGGTTTCACCCTCGTCGCCATCCTGATTCTCGCCCTTGGCATTGGCGCCAACATAGCCGTCTTCAGCGTCGTCAACACGCTGCTTCTGCGCCCGCTGCCCTTTCCCAATTCGCAGCAGCTGGTCTGGATCGCCCCACCGCCAACCAAGTGCGGCTTGTCCTGCGCGACCTACTCCACCGATGCCTACGATGAGTTCCGCACGTATACCCATTCGTTTCAGGATGTGACTGGATATTTTGCGTTCTCGAGCCCAGGTAATTTCAAACTAAGTCTTGGCGGCGCTCCCATTCCCGCAACAAGCATCGATGTCATCGCAAACTTCTTTCAGGTGCTTGGCGTGCAGCCGGCGATGGGACGCGTTTTCAGGCAAGAGGACGGGCGCAACGGCGCTGCCCCGGTTGTGCTAATAACCAATGCATGGTGGCGACGCCAGTTCAACGCCGACCCAACCATTGTGGGCAAAGCGTTCGACATGAACGGCCAACAGACCACCGTAATCGGCGTCCTTCCCAGCAGCTTCGACTTTGGCGCGGTGTTTTCGCCCGGCGCCAAGATCGATGTCATCACGCCGCTAAACCTCTATGGACCTCCCCGTGATTGGGGAAACATCATCACTATGATTGGCCGGACTAAACCCGGCATCTCACTCTCGCAGGCGCAACAAGATTCTGCAGCAGCCGCGCCGCACATGTGCTGGAACAACAAGCAGCCGAACTCCTGTGGCCAGTATGTCGACGCCGTCGTTCCCGTCCCGTTGAAAGATTACGTCAGCGGCAAGCTGCACCGTTCGCTGGTGGTTCTGTGGTCAGCCGTCGGCATGATTCTTCTCATCGCCTGCGTCAACCTCTCGAACCTGCTGCTGGCCCGCGCAGCCGCTCGATCCAAAGAGTTCGCAATGCGCGGCGCTCTTGGCGCCAGCCGTTTCCGCATTGTGCGCCAACTGCTCACCGAAAGCCTTGTCCTTTCCGGTGCGGGCGCGATCATCGGCCTCGGTCTTGCCTGCCTCCTTGTCTTCTGGATTGCGCATCAGGGAGCCATCGCCCTGCCACTGCTGAACACGTTGAGAATCGACGGCGCCGCTCTGACCTGGACGCTGCTCATCGCCGTCACCGCAGCCATTCTCTTTGGACTCGTCCCTGGACTTCGCATGGCGGGCGGCAACTTGCACGAGTCGCTCAAAGACTCCGGCCTAGGTTCGGGGCAGGGCCGGAAACATGATCGCATCCGCTCAGTCCTCGTTGTCTCCGAGGTAGCTCTCGCTTGTGTACTCCTGGTCGGCGCGGGCCTGCTATTGCGCAGTTTTCTCCACGTCCTCGATGTCGACATGGGTTTCCAGCCCGAGCGCGCCGCGGCCATCAAAGTGGATTACGACGAAGGCGGTCCCACCCCGGCCGACGGTTTGCCGAAACGCATAGCCATCTTCCAGCAGGTGCTCGCCCGTGTCGGCGCGATACCCGGCGTAGAAGCAGTCGGGATCACAGACTACCTTCCCCTTGGCCAAAACCGCGAATGGGGAACACCATTTCCCAAAGGCGTCAAGCCCCCGGATAAAGTACCCGCGGGCCCATTGGTCTATGTCGTCACACCGGGATATCTGCGCGCTATGGGCACACGCTTGAGCGGACGCGACTTTACCTGGGACGACGGACCCAAAAGCGAAGGCGTTGTCATGATCGACAAGGCCTTCGCTCACTTCCTTGCTGGATATGCCAATTGGCCAAACGGGAATGCCATCGGCCAGGTGCTCGACACCGGTGGGAAGGGTTCGCGCATCGTGGGTATCGTTGACGATGTGCACGAAGAGAGCGCCGAGGGAGACACCGGCTGGCAAATCTATTATCCCGCAGCGCAGGCAGACCCCGCCGGCGCAGAACTCGTAGTTCGTACTACGTTGCCGCCTGCCGTACTCGCGAGCAGCGTCCTCCGCACCCTGCGCGATATCAACCCCAAGCAGCCCGCCGCCGAGTTCAAGCCCATCCAGACGCTGGTCAACCACGCCAACTCTTCGCGCCAGTTCTTCATGCTTCTGGTGGCCGCCTTCGCCACGCTCGGCATCCTGCTGGTGGCGCTCGGCATCTACGGCGTCATCAGCTACTCCGTCACTCAGCGCACTCAGGAAATCGGCATCCGCATGGCCCTCGGCGCAACCATGGCGCAGGTGCAGCGCAGCGTCATTGCCAAGACTCTCCGCCTCGCCCTCATCGGCATTGCGGCAGGCGCCGTCGCGTCTCTGCTGCTCTCCAAGGCCATCGCCGCGTTGCTCTTCAACACAGCGCCAACTGACCCGGTAACGTTTGCTGCGATGGTTCTTCTCATCGGAACGGTAGCTTTGCTGGCCGGCTACATTCCTGCCAGGAGAGCATCCCGCATCAACCCCATGGTCGCCCTCCGCAACAACTGAGGAGAAGTCGTACTTGTTCGAAATCGGCCTCGATGGCAAATCATTCCCCGCAAATGGTCCCCGCCATTTTCAGCAGACGACTGCCAGCCAGATCTGGACTGCTTTCTCTTGTTGTTCGATCGTCTGTCGGTTTACTCCCGGAAAACGTTAGGTTCCTATCGGGACTGCCCCGGTGCGACAAGGTTGGGCGGTTCCACGACCTCTAAGCCGGGGCAGTTTCGATAGGATCGTTTGTACTGAGCCGCTGGCATTTGCGGCGGACGCGGTGATCTACCTATGCATTTTCAATGGTGTCGGCTCAGCAGTAGAGTTGCTGTGAGTTGTCGGAAGGTCTCGTATTGCCAATTGCCGGGGACATGATCGCGAACAGCGCGGGCAATGCGCTCGCGTCTTTGCTCCACGCTGCTTTCAGACCACGCCTCGCAACGTCGCCCTGGCGTTTCGCTATCACTTCTCCTCCATCAGGATGTGAAGGGGACCACCCCCAAGCTGTCAAACATGCTCGGCACACAGAAAATAGGCCGGATCCGCCCGATCCGGCCGTTCCAAAAGTTGTGGGTTGTGGCACACGTCGAAAGAGGGTCGGCCTAAGTCTAAATCTAAATTGAACCAAAGCCAAGAGCTTCTGACCGGACTGGCGCTCTGAGTTCTAAT
>PLOG01000194.1 GCA_003142935.1 Acidobacteriaceae bacterium | reverse complement strand
CTGCAGAAATCCCATCCGGGCGGTATGCCGGGGTTTCAACCCCGGCATAAATGGCACAAAATAAATGAGGCCTTTATGGGCCGCGGAAAAACGCGGTTTTGGCGCAATTCGTCAAGGCTTTGTATCAGGCACGACTTCAGTCGTGCCGCAAATGCCGCAAAATGAACCTTGGCTTTAGCCCTTGCAAAACCCCACTTCGTGCCAAAATCAAATTCTGGCCTTTTTCCGCAGCCTGTTTAGCCCTTGAGGTATGCGCCCCGCCCTCTTCGCGCAAATCCTGCCCTTCCTCCGCGGCCTATTAGACATGCCGGTCCGTATTTACCGGAAATTTACCTCTGAACCACGGGAAAAGAAAACCCGGGAGATCTTCCTCACAAGACACATTTGGGGATTTCAGCTAAAATGCGGCTATGAGGTTGTACTCCTCATTGACTCCTCCGTCGTGTCCTCGAAGTTTTTCGCTTTTTAGTGCTGCGGGGATTCTTACCAGCGTTGAGCATAACGGGCATGGCGTTGGGATCGGCTTCATTACAACCTATTCTGTACCACGTGCTTATGTTGCCGCCTTTGCGTCCAGCGGCTGAGTTGCCCAGGCAAGAGTTCGCTGAGTCATGATCGAGACGAATGCGGCCAGGTCAAAAAGGCCGTGATCCAGTGCAGCGCTTGAACCCTGGAGGGCTACCTGGAATCTTCGCTTTGAATCATCGCCAAATACGCCCGTGTGACGTGCCTGGTGTTCCATATCCGGAACACCGGCGCCGACTGCAGCCGGTGGCTATTCCACCCATTCACCCGTTTCTTCTTATCTTGAATTCATGCATACTGATTCATGCATTCCCAGTTATGGAATTGTTACGACCAACGTTGCACCGGTCTAGCACAAAACTGGAATTGGCTCTGTGCAACTAATTCAGGATCATGAGGATACGTTGCCGCCACTCCGCAGAGTAGTCGGCTTGGACGCATTCGGAAAGTTCGCCCATTCATGATCGAGACCAATGAAACCAAGTCGGAAAAGGTCGTGATTCAGTTTGGCGCCAGAACCATCAAAGGCTACCTCGAATCCCCCGCCTGGAACACCATCGAAGAGGTGCTCAACAACGCACCCCAGAGCACTCTGGATACCTTCAGAATTCGCCGTCTCGATACCAATCTTCTCGAAGAGGTCTCAATCAAGGATGTCAAGGCCGTCTTCTATGTCAACAGCTTTGACGGAGACTCGGTTCGCAATCATCTCAACTTCCACACCCGCGCCCCCATTGTTCATGGAATCTGGATGAGGTTTCAATTCCGCGACGGAGAGGTGATGGAGGGAATCGTTTATAACTCCATCCGCTATCTGGTTGACCCAGGATTCTTCGTGCTCCCCACCGACCCGGGCAGCAACAACAAGCTGGTCTATGTAATGAAAAGCTGGCTCGTCGATCACCGTGTCCTGGGCTTGCGCAAACTCTAAGCCGTCGAAACTGCCCCCCTGAGTATCGAATAATCCAGTATCTCTGCCGCGACCCCTGCCCCGGTCAGATTCCTCGACTGCATTTCCTTGCGGACTAACCTGCCCCGGCATCGAATCCGGCAACTGCTCGATAGTGTGATCTCCGATGGCATCTCAATCACAAACTCGAAATCGCGATCGATCAGTGCGCTGTCCGACAACGATAGATAAAAATAAACTCCGCGATTGCTCAGGTCACGCGTGTAGGCCGATATCTCGTGGATCCCGACGACCACTGTAAGTGGGGCGCTAATCTTGAAGCGTTGGCTACCCCGCCGGTCGTTTTCTGCTGCAAATTCTTCAGTCATACACACCACTTCATTCAAACCGTTTATGCGTGTCGTTGAGTATTCTCTGTTATGCACTTGCTCACCCTGCACAGCTTTGGCGACAGCCGGACTCACTTCGAGAAAGTAGTGGCGATTCCTGCGAGCAGAGTTTTGAGTGGTTGACACATCAAAATCCTTGCAATTTCAATGCCAAAGATTTTTCGCCATAACTCTTGCATTAATAGACTTTCCAGGATGCTAACATGCAATCTCTTGCATATCCCATGGGTAGAAGCCGGACTCCAAGCGTGCGTACCTTCCTTGCAACCCCCCTCTCTTGCTGGCGATTGCGATCCTTTGAAATACAAAAATAGGGCCACGGAAGAACGGAGAATCAAATCTCAACTCCACCCTTCTTGTGACCCCAGTTGCGCTGCGCCATGTCAACTTTGGCCGCGCAGCTCGATCAATTCATCTGATCTTGACTACATCCATGCCATATCCCGGTGTCGCATTTCACTGTTAGCTCAAGGTTTCTGTTGGCCGCCTGCCGGCCTTCCTGAACAACGCCAGCGCCATGCAAAGAAGCCCGGTGCCTAGAAGAAATAGCGATCCCGGCTCCGGCGTTGCCGTCAGAGTTGCGGCGCCTGCCACCAGGTTCCCATTCCCTCTTTGAATTGCATTGTTGGTGTACGTACCGGCCTTGTCGGCGAACAAAACCTGCCCGTCGCCTTGAGAACCGCCGCGCTTGCTTCCATTCAAACTGCCAAATAGCAGATTCGGTTGGTTGCCGCTCAGGTCGACCAGCGCGCCTCCCGCCTCAAGAACCCCATTCGCCGAGTTGCCCCTGTCCTGCACATCGTCTATTGAAAAACCAACGTCTCCCGCCTGCCTCAGACCGTCTGCACCTGTCCCTGAGGCAATCGCCGCCCCGTGGTGTGCATTGATGTCACCCTTGGTGGTAACGGCTGCTTCAGCGGAGCCCTTCGCCAGACCTTCATGGCCGAAGTCAAGAGCAAAATTGCCTGTAACGTTGGAACCATTAGTTCTGTAACTAAAGGAGTCTGCCAAGGCAGTTGGTATATATGCAAGCACGCTACCCAAGGCAAGTGACACAAGTATAGTCTTATTCATCTTTCCCCCGAAGTCCCGACCTTTTAAGGTCACACCACCAGCGCTGCCGACAGAGCTCCTCCCCCAGGGGGATCCCCATCTTTGGTGGCCTGCCCTTTCTTAAGCAACTCTAATGCCAAATATTCTATATTTAGATTCAACGACTTGCGGGAGCTTGAATTCGAGAGTGTGCAATGTTTTGCTTATTTATATCCCCGAAAGGTTCTCAATTGTCTCCAGGCAGGCTTCTCAGGATTCTGCACCCGCAGGGAAGAACTTTTCGGAAATCGACCCGCGCCGCACCAGAACTGCCGGAATTTGAAGCGCCGCAAACACCAGCAGCGCCTGCGGGAAGTTGATGACCCTGAACGCAAACGGCAAAAGCGATACCGAGAAGACGATGAGACAAAAGTCGAGAGCCCAGGACAGCAGGCCCGCATCCCTCAACCGCCTTCTCACGCAGATCGTCCACAGGATGCCGAGAAAGAACGCGCCGCCATCCAGCACCGAGTCCAGTCCCCATGCCAGGACTCCGAATCCCGCGTCCCCCCGCAAAAGATGCAGGACATACCAAAGGCCGGCAATCAACAACGTGTACACCGCAAACTCAATGCTATCGAGTGAAGCGGCTGGCTTGTTCTTCTGCCTTGACGGCAACTTGGACGCGTCCCCCTCGCCGGCGTCCATGGAGGTCTGACCTACACTCACTGTCCGGCTTCGAAAAAAGACCGTCGGGAACTGGAGAACCACAAACAACGCCAGCGCGACGTCGAGATTGATCAACTTGAGGAGGTGCGGCAGAACGATTGCTCCCGACAAAATCAGGCAGTAAGGAATCGAAATCCAGCGTGGCAGTCCCGCATCCATCACCCTGCCTTCAACGCTATAAATCCACACCAGGGCAAAGAGCACAATGCCAATCCGCATCTCCCACAACGCCAGTCCTGGCCCAGCCCCTCTTGCTAACTGGAGCAGCGCGTCAAAAAGCGCTGCAATCAGCAGAACCCGCAGCAAAAACTGAAAACGCCCGACCGGCCTGTTGTATTCGGGATAGGCCTCGCCTGGCGCGCCGGCCTTGAGCATCGGCCCGTCAGACATTGGTTTGCTGGGGAACAGCACCGTCGGAATTTGCACAGCGACAAAGAACGCCAGTGTCTCCAGCCCGTCCAGCATCCCGCGTACATGCGCCCCGCCGCATGCAGCCAAGACAGCCAGAAAGTACGGCCAGAAACACCAGCGGGGCAGTCCCGCATCGGCCAGTCGGCTCTCCAGGCTCCTGACCCAGAAAACGCCCAGAAGAACCAACCCAAGTCTCACCCCGGCCCCCAGGCGCTCGCTGTCTGGATGGGCTTCGAGCAGGAACAGCGCCCCCCCGCACACAACCGCAACAAACGCCGTAGACAGCAAGAACGTCAAGCGTCCAACCTGCTTGAACAAGGCTGAGTCAAACAACGGCTTATTCCTTTCCCTGCCAAAAAGACCTGGCCAACATCCTACCAGCCCGTGGTGAAAGTCGGGCTTTGAAAGGGTACGCCCAGGGCACCGGGGTGCCCCTGGGCCGGGCCGGGTCGACGTGCCGTGAGCGGCTGATAAAAAATGATGAGCTTTACAGGCCGAGAAAAAACTCGATGCGTTGGAGGGTACGGGCTTTAGCCCGTACATAAGCCCAGCAAAATCAACGTGGGCTTCAGCCCCGGAGGGACGTTTTTCGGATCGTTCGCTTAAATTCTTCCCTTTTCCGCAGCCGCTTTAGCCCCTGACGCATGCTTTTCTTCTCCCGCCTCGTCCATCCCGTCCGCTATCTCCCCCATACCGGCCCATTGTCGGTGTAGCTGATCGGCTGCACGCCGCCGCGCAACGCCATCGCCCCGGCGCCCGCCAGATTCACCGTGCCGCCGCTGCTGGTCTGGCCCTTGTTAAAGATCACGATCGTGGCCGCGCCCACACTCGGCTGCAGCGTAACAGTAAACGTCCCCATGGCCAGACTCGCCGGCTCACTGTCGACCACCGCAGCCACAATATTGTGCGCGCTCGCGTCCCGCGCCTGCAGCACGTTCAGAAAGTAACGCTGCGCAGCCCCCGAAGCATCGAGTTCCACCCGATACTGGCCGATTCCCTTGCTGCACCCTGCGCACGATTGTTCGTTGATCACCCGCCGCACCGGCACCGAAGGCACAAGCGTCGTAAGCCGTAGAGCCTGGTTGCCGTTCGTAGCCGTCAAGTGCGCCGCGTCCTCGAGCTTCGGGTTGGTCTCGAAGTGGATGACGAAAGTATTCACTTCTTTAGCCGCGGAAACTCCCGCGTCGGGGCCTATCGTCACGTTGCCTGTGGTCATCCGGTCAAAGACCAAAGTGGTCTCGAGGTCACGCAAGAAAAGCAGCTCGCGCTCTACATGCACCGCCGCGCCTGTGTTGTACCCCGTATAGTCCGAGGACCAAAGGTACATCGGCGTCAGATCCACGTCGGCGTAGACATATCCCGGCTGCGACTCGAGCCGCAGAACCTCGGTTTGTCCCCTGCCGCGGCTCGGCAGAAGCCCCTGACTCAAGTCTTCCAACGCCGGGGAGAGATAAGTGCCGAACAGAATGCCGTTGTGGGCCAGAATACCTCCCGTACCGTCTTTGGCCTCGTTCTGATACCCGTACCCGGCAATAACGTCGTCGTAGCCGGTCGTCTCCCGCGTCAACCAGCGCCCGCCTCGCCACAAATTGAAGTTGCCGATATCGGTGTGCTCATGACCGATCCCGGCTGTCCCCTTGCCAAGCTGCCACATGAAGTACGTTGACGTGGTGTCCCATGCCTTGCGTCCGTAGAGATACTGAATCCCCGTCGCGTAGAAATCGAGCGGCAGCGAACCATACGGCATAGCGGCGGGCCGTGCGTCCTGCGCCAGGATGAAGTTCGGTGTCGCCATCGTCGCTCGATTCGCGGCGACAGTGTTGACCCATTGGCGAGCGTACTTGCCCACATTCAGCGCGCTCCAGTAATTCGAGGCGAAATTCATGAAGCTTTGGTAATAATTCCGATTCGCGATGAAGCCACCACCGACGAATTGCTCATCGTCGTTGAATGGATTCAACTGGTACGCAGCCGCGGTGCCCGCCGTCACGTTGGGCGTCGGCGCCGGCGTTGTGCTGTAGATAATCCAGTACGCCTGCTCCTTGAAGTATTCTGTCTCATTGAAAATATCCCGGCCGTAGAGACTCATCGTAAAAAATGGGATGATTGGATCCCGCACCAGTTCGGATGCGTACTCGGCGCCCTCCTGGCCCACGCCGCCCGCGGAGTTGGTGGAAACCGAGGGAACAAAATTCTGGCGCCAGCGCACGTCGATCCCATCCCTCAAATAACCGGCAGCCGGCGGCATATTCTCCCCATAAGTGGCGATACCGGACTCGATGTCGTTGCGCATATTCCCAATGTTGTAGTTGTCCTGGATCATCTCCGGACCGCCCCACCTCTGTTGGTTGATACTGGTCAGGTAGTTGTTCCAGCCCGCGCCTGTTCCGCCGATGTTATTGAAGAAATCCATTCGCTGCTGCGCCGTCAACTTGTCGTAGCACCAATCGTAAACAACAAACGCCAGCTCGCCGAGCCACCGCGCCCTATCGCTCCCATTGCTGCTCGGAGCGTATTGATTCGACGGGATCCCGTTGTTCATTACAAAGTGAATGGCAGGCGAGCAGTCAGTGCCAGCTACGGCGTGTCTCCACGCCACATCGAAGTAGTAATCGGCGGAATCGTGATCCGAGGGCGCCGGCGCTCTCGGATTGGCCCTCAGCCAGGCCTTGGCTTGCGCCAGCCGCGCCGCATTCCACCATAGCCGCGGGTGCGTCGTCGGAATCGTCAGCCCAAATCCGGACCCTCCCACCACAGCCGAGGAAACCGTCGTCGTATCACCAGTATTCTCTGCCATCGCCACGGAGTCATCCGCCGCGAGACTCGCGAGAGCGGGCTCCTGCGCCGCTAACCCCACATGGTCAGGCTTTCTGTGCGCAGCCAACCCAGACAAGCACAGACTGAGGACAACTGCAAAAAAAGCATATGCGTTCAAGCGCTTCATTTGGACTCCAGTGACCGGCGTAATTAAACTAGGTTTCTGACCGCTTGAGGTTGTACCAACTCTGGGTGCCCCAGGTCCCGCTTTTGGGACCTGGGATAGCATGAGCTAAACGCACAAGTTTACACGGTCAGTAACCTAATTAGACGTTTATGCCCAATGATTGGGAAGATCCATTACCTCACAGCCGATACTTCGCCGAAAAGGCAATACCGCCTCTAATTCCCCCACGCCGGCCCATTGTCTGTGTAGCTGATTGACTGCACCCCGGTCCGCAACGCCACCGCCCCCGCGCCCGCCAGATTCACCGTGCCGCCGCTGCTGGTCTGGCCCTTGTTGAAGACCACGGTCGTGGCCGCGCCCGCGCTCGGCTGCAGCGTAACCGTGAACGTACCCGTAGTCGGGTCGGTCGGCACGCTATCCACCACCGTGGCCACAAGATTGCTCCCGGTTGCATCGCGCCCTTGCAGCACATTCAGGAAGTAACGCTGCGCAGCGCCCGACGTGTCCAGTTCCACGCGATATTGGCCCACTCCCGCGCTGCATCCTCCGCACGATTGCTCGTTGATCACCCGCCGCGCCACTGGAGCCGAAGGCACCAGCGTGGTCACTCGCAGCGCCTGGCTGCCATTGGTGGCCGTCAGGTGCGTCGGGTCTTCCAGCGTCGGATTAGTCTCGAAGTGGATCACGAACGTGTTCACTTCGTTGGCTGCGGAAAGTCCCTTGTCGGAGCCTACGGTCACGTTGCCCGTGGTCACCCGGTCGAAGACCAGAGTCGTCTCCAGGTCACGCAGAAACAAAAGCTCGCGCTCCACGTGTCCCACCGCNNCGGACTCTCCGGCATCAGCCCCAGCGTCAAGTCTCCCACGGACGGGGAAAGATAGGTCCCGAACAGAATTCCGTTGTGGGCCAGGATTCCCTCTGTGCTGTCAGTGGCTTCGTTCTGGTACCCGTACCCGGTAATGGTGTTGACGTAGCCGGTCGTCTCGCGCGACAACCAGCGCCCGCCCCGCCACAAATTGAAATTGCCGATATCGGTGTGTGAGTGGCCAACGCCGGCTGTCGGTATGCCGAGCTGCCACATGAAGTACGTCGACGACGTGTCCCAGGCCGTGCGTCCGTAGAGATACCGAATCCCCGTCGCGTAGTAGTCCAGCGGCAACGAAGTGTACTCCATCGCCGCCGGCTGAGAGTCCTGCCCCAGAATGTAGTTGCTCGCCGCTGGCGTGGTTGAACTCGCGCCCACGGTATTGACCCACTGGCGAGCGTACTTGCCCACATTGAGCGTGCTCCAGTAATTCGAAGCGAAGTTCATGAAGTTTTGATAATAATTCCGATTCGCGATATAACCCCCGCTGACGAATTCCTCATCGTCGTTGAAGGGATTCAACTGGTACGCGGCCGCCGTGCCCGTCGTCATGTTGGGCGTCGGCGCAGGCGTTGTGCCGTAGATAATCCAGTACGCCTGCTCCTTGAAGTATTCAGTCTCGTTGAAGATATCCCGGCCATTGAGACTCATCGTAACGAATGGAATGATTGGATCCTGCACCAGTTCGGATGCGTACTCGGGTCCCTCCTGGCCCACGCCGCCCGCGGCGCTGGTAGTAACCGAGGGAACAAAGTACTGGCTCCAGCGCACATTGATCCCATCCGTCAGGAACCCGGTGGCCGCCGAAATATTCTCCCAATACGTGCCGATGCCGGACTCGATGTCGTTGCGCATATTCCCGATGTTGTAGTTGTCTTGCATCATGGCCGGACCGCCCCACCTCTGTTGATTGATGCCCGTGAGGTAGTTGTTCCAGCCCGCGCCTGTTCCCGCGATGTTGCTTAAGATGTTCGAGCGCTGCTGGGTCGTCAGCACATCGAAGCACCAATCGTAAACAAGGAAGGCCGCCTCGCCGTTCCACCGCGCCCGGTCGCTGCCATTGCTGCTGGGAGCGTATTCATCCGACGGAATCGGTTGGGCCAGCACAAAATTTATAGCCGATGTGCAGTCGCCGCCGGCCACAACGTGCCTCCAGGCAACGTCGATAAAGTAATCGGCGGAGGTGGTGTCCGACGGTGCCGGAGCTTTCGGATTTGCCGCCAGCCAGGCCTTCGCTTGCGCCAGCCGCGCCGCGTTAAACCATAGCCGCGGATGCAGGTTCGGAATCGTCACCCCGAACCCTGACGCCGCCGGAGTTGCGGAAACCGTATTCGAATTGCCGCTCTCTCCCGCCGTGTTCACTGCCGTCACCACGTAGTAGTAAGTCGTGCCGTTGCTTAGGCCCGTGTCGGTGTAACTTGTGCCCGTGGGAGCCGCCACTTGCGTAAACGGGCCGCCGCTGGCCGTCGAGCGTTTCACGTGATAGCTGGTCGCTCCGTTGCTCGCGCCCCAGGTCAGCAGCACCTCGGAGTCGCCCGCCGTCGCCGTCAACCCCGACGGCGGCGCGGGCAACGCAAGTTCCGGCGTAGCCGTTGCCTCTGCCGACAGCGCACTGGCGCCGCTCGCGTTCACCGCCGCCACTTCGTAGTAATACGGCGTGCCGTTGGTCACGGCGTTATCCGTGTAGGACGTCGTCGTAACGCCCGTAATGAATGCCGTTGTGCCCTCGCCGCCAGGCGTTGTACTGCGGTACACGTTATAGGTGCTGGCGCCTGCCGAGGCCGTCCAGCTTAACGATACCGATGCGTTGCCGCCGATTGCCGTCAACCCCGTCGGCTGGCCCGGAACCGCCAAAGCCGTAACCGTCACCGTCGCCGTCTGGCTCACGCTTGCGTTGGCCGAATTCGTCACCGTCAGCGTATAAGTCGTCGTCGCCGCCGGCGAAACGCTCACCGCCGTTCCGCTGGTCACAGCCAGATTCCCCGGCGTCACCACTCCTGTGCCGTTCGAGAATACTCCCGTCAGGCTCGATGACCCGCCTGAGGTGATCGTCGTTGGATTCGCCGTAAAACTGGCAATCGCCGGCGCGCTTGGCGCCACCGCATTCACCGTCACCGTCGCCGTCTGGCTCTCTGTGGCGCCGGTTGAACTCGTCACCGTCAGCGTATAAGTCGTCGTCGCCGCCGGCGAAACACTCACTGGCGTCCCGCTGGTCGCAGTCAGGTTTCCCGGCGTAATGACTCCCGTGCCGTTCGAGAATACCCCCGTCAGGCTCGATGACCCGCCTGAGGCGATCATCGTTGGATTCGCCGTAAAACTGTCAATCCCCAGCGCGCCTAGCTTCGCCGCATTCACCGTCACCGTCGCCGTCTGGCTCATCGTAGCGCCGGCTGAACTCGTCACCGTCAGCGTATAAGTCGTCGTCGTCGATGGCGAAACACTCACTGGCGTCCCGCTGGTCGCAGACAGGTTTCCCGGCGTAATGACTCCCGTACCGTTGGAAAACACCCCGGTCAGGCTGGCGCTTCCGCCTGCAGTTACTGTTGTTGGATTTGCAGTGAAACTCGTAATCGCAGGTTGTAGATTCACAAAGCTGCCCGTCGAGCAGCCGCTAAGCCCGATCAAAGACAGGCTTAGGAATATTGCCGCGGAGACAAAAGCGTTCAAGCGTTTCATAACTCTCCTGTGACCGAAGCAACTAAACCAATTGAACCTCAAAGTCCCAATCACCGCGAAGATCAATCAACTCCCAGGCGCGGTTTCGACTCTCAGGTCTTGGCCCATTTTTGCGCTTGGCTTGCTTCCAGGTAATGTTTAGGTCATTCAGAAGCGTTTCTATTCCTCAGCTCTTCGGTATTCCAGAGTATGTATCTCAAAAGCCAGGGAAGACTCTTCACGGATTATATCTTGCTGCCGCTACCCCTCCAGACGCGGATTTCAAGATTTCAAAATGTCCCACATTACCAAAGTACTAAAGCCGGATTTATCGTTTCGCTTTTCAGATTACCGCCGGCGCCTTTCCGGCGATTCCTCGCCCGCCGTTCCCGCCACCCCCGCCGTCCAAAGGTTAAACTCCACGCGATATCGCGCACACATCGTCTGCCAGCGCATCTCCGCATTGGAAAAGCGCGACCGGCCCTCCACCGGAGCAGTCTATTGCGCGCTTCGGAAGCAGATATTCTCGCCGTCCAGCCGGTACTCGGCCGAACAGACATCGCCGCCGCAGATCATCGTTTCCCCAGCATAAAGCTGGCGGCGCGTTATCAATCCCAGCGTGCCGCACCGCGGGCACGACATCACGGCTACGAAAGGATTTTGCGCGTGACCCATCTTGGCCTGGTTTTCCAGCACGAAAACCGTTCCGGGGTCCATTCTTTCCGGTATCCATTCTTCCATGAACTGCAAGTCGGCTGACATCGTGCCCTCCATTGGGTTGATGTAACCCGGGCTGAATCCGATGTCTTGGCGTCGGCCCTCGTCGAACTACTGCAGACTGCGAATGGCGTCCCAAAGTCAGTAAGACTTCGGGCTTGGTTCGATATTTGAAACAGTGTTGCCGCCCACATCACGTCAAGTCAAATGGAATCGAGCCCTATTAGTGACCAAGGTGATACCCAACGCGAAACTGGAGTGTTACTCCCCTACCGGCCGGCGCTCGCCCGCGCTCCATTCTGCGGGCGGCCATACCCGTCGATCGCCCTATACGTCTCCTCGTTGCGCAGAATCGCTTCCACGTACTCCCGTGTCTGCGTAAACGGAATGGACTCCACAAACTCATCTATGCCCTGGTAGGGCCCCGCCGCCTCCCAATCCGCAACCCGGCTGTCGCCTGCGTTGTAGGCCGCCAGCGCGTACTCCTGCACTCCCCCAAAGCGCTCCAGCATCTGTCGCAGATAACGTGTCCCCAGCCGGATATTGGTCTCCGGATCGAGCAGTTGAAATGTCTGGAAGTTTCTGATTCCCTCTTCCCGCGCCATCGCCTTGCCCACCGTGGGCAGCAACTGCATCAGCCCCCACGCATTCGCATAGGAAACCACCGATGGGCTGAACTCCGATTCCTGGCGAATCAGCGACGCCACCATGTAAGGGTCCAGATTGTTCTTCGCCGACTCCGCTTTAATGGTCTCCCAATAGGGCTCCGGAAACAGAATCCGCCAATAGACCAGCGGAATCGCCTTGATCGGCGCAGCCGCCTCATACGGCAAGGCTCGTTTCATCGCCCGCATGGCGCGATACGTCTCCCCGTACGACGCATAGATCTGCGCCTCCGCCAATGCGCTCCACGACCCCGACGCCGGGTCTGCCTTGATCTCTTGCGCAATATATTCGTTCAAACCCGCGTTGGCCAGCAGCCGCGCCCGCGCCAGGTGCGGGCTCTCGCTCGGAAAGCTCTCCACCAGCAGTGGCGGCGTCATCGGCTGCAGCCGATCCAGTTGCGGCGCCGGCGCCGGCTGCGTGTTCCCAAGCGAAGCCAGCCGCGCCCGCGCCATCTGCGCATAGAAGTAGTGCTGGTAGGTGCGCACGATTGCCCGGTAATTCGCCGCCGCCTGCGCTGGATAGTGGTCCTCTGTCTCGTAAAGCCGCCCCCGCCAATAAAGCGCGCCCACCGTCTCCGCGGCCGCCGGATAAAGCCTGATCTGCTCGTCGAACAACTGCGCCGCTTCACCGTAAAGCCTCTGCCGGTAACACAGCCATCCAGCCCGCCAGTGCGCCGCCGCCGCATTCTTGGCTGTAGGGAAATGCGCCGCCAAATACCGGTAGTACTCCACCGCCGCCGGATAATCCCTTTTCAGCATGTACATGTTGCCGCTTGAGTAAAGAGCCTCGGCCAGCCACGGACTAGCTGGAAACCTCGTCTCCATCTCCGCCACAATCCGCTGCTGATCCCCCGCGTCGTCCCGCTCCCTGGCCAGTTCCATCAGCAGATAAAGCCGCCGCGCGCCACTCTCGTCATTCGTATCTGCCAGCCCCTGCGCCTGCGCCAAGGTCAGTCGCTTCTGCTTCAGGTCGCATGCCGCGGCAGCCACTGCGATGCTGTTCCGCTCGTCAGCGCTCATCGCGGATGTCCTGAGCAGCGCCCGATATTGCTCGGCAGCCTCGCCATAGCGCCCGCCGTTCCAATAAGCATCGCCCAGGCTGCGCAACTCCGCCGCCGTCAGCGCCGCCTCGGCGCCCATCTCTGTCAGCCTGGCCCGCGCCACCTGCGCATCCTGGCTCAACGGATGGCTCAACAGCAGTTGCTTGAATGTGCGTCCGGCCGCATCTCTCTCGCCCAGCGCGTACTCCGCCTGTCCCTCGGCAAGTTGAAAGCCCGTCCGGTCTTCCGCCGCGAGGCCCTTCGCCTGCGCCAGCACCCGTTCTGCCCCGGCGGCATTGTTCATGGCCAGCAAAACGTTGGCCTCCAGCTCCGGCGCATCCTCGTCGAAGATGCTGTCCGGATAGCGATCCGTAAACCCGCGCAGCAATGCCTCGGCCGCCGCCTCGTCGCCGGCTTCATGGCTGGCCCGCGCGCCTAGAAAGTCCGCGTAGTCGGCCAGTTCCTGCCCCGCTTGCCGCGCCTGCCGGAGGCTGGTCTCGGACTCCGCATAGCGCTTGTCCAGCAGGTAAGCGTGACCCAGCGCCAGATAGGCCGCCGCTGCCGCCTCGCCCGTGTGCTTGCGCGCATACGCTGTCACACCCGCATACGCCTCCGGTGTGCGCATGGTTGCCAGTTGCTGCGCCATCGGCCGCAGCTCGGTCGACGCCACAAAGGCTTGCCTCAGCCGCGCCGTCCGCGCCGCTCTTGCCGCCCGGCTGGCCGTAACTCCTCTGCTGGCCGGTTTGTGACTCTTGCCCGCCGGCTTCTTTTTGGTCGACTTCGACTTTGGACTGCGTGCTGACAGATGGCCAGAGTTCCTCACAGAGTCATCCGACGACTGCGCCGCCACCGGCAACGCAACCATCAGCACAGAAAGCACTCCAGCCAGGCAGCGGGCAGCGGCGCGGGAAAAGAAAATCGGCAAGGAAACAGCCCTCATATCTTCACTTTATTCCGATGGAACCCTGCTCAGACGTTCGCGAACCACTTACGTTACCGCGAAAGCCCCACCTAAACCACTCGCCCCGCCATCGCCAACACCGTGTTTGGTTCCCCGCCGGGTCGTCCTTTACACTCTTCTATTGACGGTCTTAGCCGGCAATTGCCGTCCGGCCTCAACTTTCCGCTACGATTTCCGCAACCAGACCCCATGACGACCATCCAACAGATTGCAGGACAAGACGAGCAGCATCCCGACGTGGCCCTGGTTGCACAGGTCCGCGCCGGCGATGTCTCCGCCTACGATACGCTGGTCCGCAAGTATGAGCGTCAGATCTTCCGCATTGCGCAGCACATCACGCAAAACCGCGAAGATGCCGAGGACGTCATGCAGGACGCGTTTCTCAAGGCATACCAAAAGCTCGATCAGTTTCAGGGGAATTCGAAATTTTACACATGGTTGGTTCGTATTGCGGTCAACGAGAGTCTGATGCGGCTGCGCAAGCGCCGCACCGGCAAAATGGTTTCGATCGACGAGGATCTGGAAACCGAGGAAGGCACCGTTCCCCGCGACCTGGCCGACTGGGCGCCCGACCCGGAGCAGAACTACACGCAATCCGAACTGGGACAGATCCTCGAGAAGACCATCAAGGGCCTTCCCCCCGGCTTCAAGGTCGTTTTCGAGCTGCGCGACGTCCAGGGCCTTTCCACCGAGGACACGGCCGAGGCGCTTGGCCTCAGTATTCCGGCCGTCAAATCGCGCCTGCTGCGCGCCCGCCTGCAACTGCGCGAGCGCCTCAGCCGCTACTTTCACAAGAAACCAGGGTCAAGACATGCCGGCCCCAGAGTTGCGAGGGCTGAATCATGACCTGCACAGAGTTCATCGCACTGCTCGACGACATCATCGACGACTCCATCGCCGCCGAAACCAAGGCCGAAGTCGAAAAGCACATGCATAAGTGCGGCCACTGCGAAGTCGTCTTCAACACCACCCGCAAGACCATTGAAATCTACCGCTCCCACCAAATCTACGACCTGCCTAACGACCTCCGCGACCGCCTCCACGCCGCCATCATGGCCCGCTGCAAAAAAGGCTGCTGAAACCGCTAAAATGGGGCCAAAATGGCCGGATTGGACTGTTTTTACGGGCCTGTTGTTTACGAAGCAGTAACTAGATAGAATTTTCAAACCGTTGATTCAAAATTACATATGAGGCTCCAGTCGGTTGAATTACCCCATTTTTCGTTGGGGGTACCCCCCTTACGCCAGAATTGGCCAGTTTGGCGGGTGATTTGGGGGTAGGGCACCGGTTCGAAAGGAGGCATCTCATGCAACCAGTATGCACGGGACTGAGCAAATTTTCGGCAATGGTCGTTGGAGGCTTTTGGTCTGAATATCCCCGCCGCCACAGCTTGTGGACGGTGGCATGAAGTAAATAGCAAGATTTCTGAAGAACCTGCCTGCATCCAGTCCCGGGCCGCCGCTGGCCTCGCCCCCACCCCGTGATTTACCCTCAAACTCGGTATGAAACTCAAGTCTTCGCTTCTCATCCCCGCTCTCGCCCTGGCCTCCGCATCGTTCGGCGCGCTCGGCCAGCAGTCCACGCCTGCCCCCGCGGACCTGCCCGACGCCCCCACGGCCAATGTCGCCGCCACCATCGTCCCCAACGGCCCCATGGTCGTCATGGACACCTCCATGGGCCGCATCACCTGCCAGTTCTACCAGAAGCAGGCGCCCATCGCCGTCGCCAACTTCATCGCCCTCGCCCAGGGAACAAAAGACTGGACCGACCCCAACACAAAAAGAGCCCAACACCACAAGCCGCTCTACAACGGCACCACCTTCCACCGCGTGATTCCCGAATTCATGATCCAGGGCGGCGACCCCGCCGGCACCGGGATGGGCGACCCCGGCTACGCCTTCCAGGACGAAATCGATCCCAACCTCAACTTCGATCGCGCCGGCCGCCTCGCCATGGCCAACAGCGGCCCCAATACCAATGGCAGCCAGTTCTTCATCACCGAGCAAGGCTACGACACCCTCAACGGCCACTACACTCTCTTCGGCCAGTGCGACGACTCGAGCGTGGATGTCGTCAAGGCCATCGCCCGTGTCCCGCGCGACAGCGACGACAAACCCCTTTCGCCTGTAATCCTGCAGAAGGTCACCATCGTTCCGGAAGGCCAGCCGCTGCCACCCGACCCTAACGCCGCGCCCGCACTAAAACCGCCGGCCGCCGCGCCCAAACCCTAACCGCCCGTGATGAAAGTCGGGCTTTGAAAGGGCACGGCTTCAGACGTGCCGTAAGTGGCAGATAAGAGACGATGGGCTTTAGCCCCGAGGGATGGTCTTAGACCGTTTCGACTTTCACCGCGGCCTGATAAGCGCCAGCGGACGAGTCAACCATTTTTTGAAGGGTACGGGCTTCAGCCCGTACATAAATGCCAGCAATAAGCGACGGGGCTTTAGCCCCTGAGGGAATAACAGCTTCACAACCAGGACTCATCTCCATTTCTCCGAGTCCGCAAGTTCATCCAGGAGTTCAAATGTCACTAGCACCAGGAACCTACGCCGTCTTCTCGACCACCGAAGGCAAGATCACCGTCCGCCTCTTCGAAACCGACGCGCCCATCACCGTCAAGAACTTCGTCGAACTCGCCGAAGGCGCAAAGGAGTGGACCCACCCCGCAACCCGCAAAAAGTCCACTGACAATCTCTTTGACGGCACCATTTTCCACCGCGTCATTCCCGACTTCATGATCCAGGGCGGCGATCCCACCGGCACCGGCATGGGCGGACCCGGCTATCGCTTCCAGGACGAAACCAAGGGCTCCCCGCACAAATTCGACAAGCCCGGCAAGCTCGCCATGGCCAACAGCGGCCCCGGCACCAACGGCTGCCAGTTCTTCATCACCGTCGCGCCCACGCCACACCTCACCGGTAACCACACCATCTTCGGCGAAGTCGTCGAAGGCCAGGACATCGCCGCCAAAATCTCCCTCGTCCCCACCGGCCCCCAGGACAAGCCCCGCAAACCCGTAGTCCTCGAGTCCGTAGTCATCGAGCGTGTCGCCTGACGGCCCGGTAACCGATAAACGGCAAAACCCCCAACCAAGGTTGGGGGTTTTCTGTCACAGCCTGCGTGGCAAACGTCTCTCAAAACACATTCACATCCAGTCCGCCTAAGCCGGCTTTTGCATCGCCGCCGCGGCCGGCTCCGCCACTCGCCGCCGGCCAGCCCACAAGATCAGCGCAACCCCCACAAGCGCCGACCCCGCGCTCGCCAATTGCGCATTCGACAGATCCCAAAGAACCTTCGGGTTGCGCCGGATAAATTCCACCAGAAAGCGCGCGATCCCGCTCAGCACCAGGTACTGCCCCACAATCGCACCCGTAGCGTGAGGCTTACCTAAACGCCGCCATAGCCACCACCCAATCAGCAACCCCGCCCCCAGTTCAAACAGCGGCGTCGGAAACACCCGCACCCCCGGCAGCGTGGGTTCAAGACCATTGGGGAAACTCATGCCCCAAGGCCAATGAAGTTTGGTTTCGATCCCGTAGCAGCCATCCCCTGACAGAAAGCAGCCGATCCGTCCAATGCCGTAGCCGATGGCCGCCGACGGCGCGGCCAGGTCCAGCGTCCGCAGGCCGCCGATCTTCGCCCGCCAGCCCTGAAGCACCAGCGCCGAAATGCCGAACGTCAGCCCGCCGAACCACGCGAACCCGGCCGTATCCCACAGCACCTGCCAGCCCTCTTCGCGGAACTCGATCGGCGTGTCGACCACGTGCCAGAGCTTGGCCCCCACAATTCCCAGCACCACGGCAATGGCCACCATGCCCACTGCGTCCGCTGTAACTCCCGCCCGGCGAAATGCTCTGTCCATCACAAACGCGGCCGCTACGGCCGCCAGCCAAAGCATCAGCCCGAAGGTAGGCACGCTGAAATGTCCAATGTGTATAAATGGCGCCATGTCTCTCTAAGTATAGACGCGCGAGAAACCTGAACGCTGCCCCCGCCAGCCCCGCAGAGCCCACCCGAACCGCGTCGGGATGAATGCTCGACTTCCCATTTCACCCGCTAACCTGCCAACTTGCTATCCCCGCGCAAGCGGGGCTAACTTGCTGCCTTTATTCCCAAAAAATCCGTTCCTAATTTCTATCGCGCAAAATCGCATCCATGTCTCGATCCTCTTCCTCTCGCATTCCTCCCTCCGCATCTTCAGGCCTATCCTCATCCCAATCGGAGTATCGTACGATGCGCGCCTCTATCGGACCATATAAACTACTTTCGGCCTTGGATACTAGCGGCGCGCGTCTCTACCACATCGGACAAGCGCCGCAAACGCATAGTTTTCCGGCCAGGGAGAGCAATGGATCGCCGCGATTTCTTGAAAACAACTGGAACCATGATTGCCGCCGCCACAGTAGCCCAGCAGTTGCCCGCCGCCGAAATAGCCGTCAAAGCACCTGCCGCCAAAGGCCGCGTCGTGCTGCCCATCAATCGCCGCTGGCGCTACAGCCCCAAGGCCACCGATGCCGCCCATGAAAGGATCTTCGACGATAGCGGATTCGCGCGCGTGACCATCCCCCATACAAATATCCGGTTGCCCTGGCATAGCTTCGACGAAAAGACCTACGAATTTGTCTCCATCTATCGCCACCAATTCCGTCTGCCTCCCGGCGCTCGCGGCCGCCGCGTCTTCGTCGACTTCGAAGGCGTAATGACTGCCTCCACCGTCTGGCTCAACGGCACGCGCCTGGGCGAGTACCAGGGCGGGTTCACGCCTTTCTCGTTCGAGCTCACGCCGCACCTCGACTGGGCCGGCGACAACGTCCTCGCCGTAGAAGTCGACTCCACCGAACGCGCCGGCATTCCTCCCTTCGGCTACGAGATCGACTATCTGACCTTCGGCGGCATCTATCGCGAGGTCCAGTTGCGCCTCGTTTCACCCACTTTCATTCAGAACATCTTCGCGCAGCCTAAAGACGTGCTCTCCGGCTCCCCGTCGCTCGATGTCCACTGCCTGATCGAGTATGAGGAAAACGCAACCGCGGCAGAAAACGCGCGCGTGCTTGAGGCCACGCTCTTCGATGGCGACCGCGTCGTCGCGACGGCGACCCAGGAACTACCCGTAGACGGCAGAGGGACGGTGATCCAAACCCTCCACATGGACAATCTGAAATCCATTGACCTTTGGGACCTGAAGACGCCAAAACTCTACCGCGTCGAAGTGCGGCTCCTGCTCGGCAGTCACGTTCTCGACAGCGACTCGCGCCGCATCGGCTTCCGCGAAGCAAAGTTCACTCCGCAGGGTTTCTCGCTCAACGGCGTCATCGTCAAACTCCGCGGACTCGACCGTCATCAAACCTTCCCCTGGATGGGCCAGGCCATGCCCGGCCGCGTGCAGCGGCGCGACGCCATCGTTCTGCGCAAAAATCTCCATTGCAATATCGTCCGCACCTCTCACTATCCGCAGTCGCGTCACTTCCTCGATGCCTGCGACGAAATCGGCCTCCTGGTCCTCGAAGAGATTCCCGGCTGGCAGCACATCGGCGATCAAGCCTGGAAAGATCTCGCCGTCGACAATGTGGACCGCATGATCCGCCGCGACTGGAACCACCCTTCCATCGTCCTATGGGGCGTCCGCATCAACGAGTCGCAGGACGACCACGACTTCTACACCCGCACCAATGCCCTCGCGCACGCACTCGACCCATCGCGGCAAACCGGCGGCATCCGCTACCTCTACGGCTCCGAGCTGCTCGAAGACGTCTTCACCATGAACGACTTCGGTTTCCCGCTGCGTCCGCCGAATCATCCGCTCTACCTGAACACCGAATTTGTGGGCCACACCTATCCAACCAAGACCATTGACAACGTCGAGCGCCTGCGCGAGCACACGCTGCGCCACGCCCGCATCCACGATCAACTAGCCTCCAATCCTCAATACGCCGGCGGCATCGGCTGGTGCGCCTTCGACTACAACACCCACGGCAACTTTGGCTCCGGCGACCGCATCTGCTATCACGGCGTAACCGACATCTTCCGCGAGCCCAAACCGGCCGCGGGATTCTACAAGTCCCAATGCGATCCGGATGAAGAGGTCGTGCTCGAACCGGCCTTCCACTGGGCGCGCGGCGATGAGAGTGTCGGATTCACGAGCGCCGTCGTCTGCTCCAATTGCGATCATTTGAAGTTCTACGTCAGCGGCAAGCTCATTGCCGAGGCCGATCCCAACCGCGCCGAGTTTCCGCACCTCAAGTACCCGCCCTTCGCGGCCAATCTCGCCAACTTCTCCGGAGGCTGGGGCGATCTGCGCATTGAAGGCTACATCGGCGGCAAGATGGTCATCTCCAAAACCCTCTCCGGCGCCGGCGTAGCCCGCAAGTTTGCGCTCCTGCCCGACGACACTACACTCATCGCCGATGGCGCGGACTCGACCCGCGTTGTCCTGCGCGTCACCGACGAGTACGGCGCCATTCAGCCCTTCGTCAACGATGCAATCCGGTTCGAGATCGCCGGCCCCGCCGAGATCATCGGCGACAATCCCTTTTCTCTCGTCGGAGGCACGGGCGCAATCTGGATCAGGGCCTTCGAGATGGCTGGCAAGGTGCAGTTGACCGCGATCCATCCGCATCTCGGCGTGCAGCAGATCGAGATCGAGATCGCCCCAGCACCACCGGAGATCGTCTAAGAGCCCTCCCGGCCCACCAACCCCACGCAATCGCCCGCTGACTTGCTGACTCGCTATTGTGCGTGCGCCGATCGAGCTCCTGCATTCGATTGAAATCCGTGGGCACTTCTGCGAACCCCGCCAGTTGTGGTATACGTTTACCCATGTCCCGCACACTTTTCTCCTCCGTGCTTCTCGCCGCGGCTTTCTTCGCCGCAACCCTCATTCATGCGCAGACGCTCGCACCCACGCCCCCCATGGGCTGGAATAGCTGGGACGCCTACGGTCTCACCATCGGCGAAGAAGATTTCAAGGCCAATGCCTCCGTCCTCGCCGGGATTCAGCGCTACGGCTGGCAATATGCGGTCATCGACGAAGGCTGGTACATGGCCGACCCCTTCGGCAAAACCATCGATGACAAAAAATACCTCTGGGATCAAAACGGCCAGCTCATCCCCGCGCCGGACCGCTTCCCTTCTTCCGCGAATGGCGAGGGCTTCAAGCCGCTCGCCGGCTGGGTGCACGCACAGGGCCTCCAATTTGGGATTCACATCGTCCGCGGAATTCCCCGCCAGGTCGTTAAGGAAAATCTTCCCATCGCCGACTCCGCCTTCCATGCCCAAGACGCGGCCGACACCTCCAGTCCCTGTCCCTGGGACGACGGCAACTGGGGCGTCAAGGACAACGCCGCGGGCCAGGCCTACTACGACTCCATGTTGAAGCTCTACGCCAGTTGGGGTCTGGACTTCATCAAGGTCGACTGCATCAGCGACCGCCCTTACCGCCCCACGGAGATACGCCAGATTGCAGCTGCTATCAGGAAGACTGGCCGTCCCATCGTCCTCAGCCTCTCGCCCGGCCCCACCTCTCTCAAGAACGCCGTCGAGGTCGGCA
Organism: Acidobacteriaceae bacterium; assembly: GCA_003142935.1. Lineage (GTDB taxonomy): Bacteria > Acidobacteriota > Terriglobia > Terriglobales > Acidobacteriaceae > Telmatobacter. The sequence continues at coordinate 11,063 of PLOG01000194.1, read as the reverse complement.
AATATGCGCAAATGTGGCGCATCGCCGACGACCACTGGGACGTCTGGACGGCAAACCACAAGCCGGGAGAGAGCGAGTTTCCATTCGGCATCACAGACGCCTTCGACCGGCTCGCCGCGTGGTACCCCTATGTAACCCCTGGCAACTGGCCAGACCCGGACATGCTGCCCTGGGGATGGCTCGGACCCCATCCCGGCTGGGGCGAGGCAAGGCAGTCGCGCGAAACCCGCGACGAGCAGCAGACCGAGTTCACCCTGTGGGCCATTGCGCGCGCACCGCTGATCCTGGGTGCCAATCTCACCAAGCTCGACGATTTCACCCGCTCGCTCATCACCAACCAGACGATGCTTTTCATGAACCAGAGCCTCACCTACAGTCATCCCGTCGATCCGGCAACCTTGCCCCCGGGCTTTGAGCACGCCCGCGTATGGCGAGGCACCATCGACTCGCCCGGCTCTAGAAATTACGCCGAATTCTTCGCGTTTTTCAACCTCGACGACAAGCCCGTCACGCTCAAGGCAACCTGGAGGCAGCTCGGCCTCGATGCCGGAAAGCACCAGGCCGAGAATGTCTGGAGCGACACCGCCTTCAAGGATTCAAAAGAAATAACCGTGACCTTGCCGCCGCACGGAAGCACCATCTTCCAGGTCCGTTGAATAATTGGCTTGAAGGGTACGGGGCAGGCGCACGGTCCTCCCGATCGTGCGAAACTATTAAGTCCGGGAGATAAGCATTCCCCTGCGCTCTCACCGGAAGAGGCTTATGATGCCGGTACTGCGTTCCGCCTTTATTGCTCTTTCCCGCAATCGTTCTTTGCGTCACTTCTGTGAAAACTCCAGCATCGGTGTGCGCCTCAGCTCCCGATTCATCGCTGGCCTGAAGATCGCTGACGCCCTGCGCGTGGCTGAAGCCGTCAATAAGCAGGGCATCGCCGTCACCCTCGACTCGCTCGGCGAGAGCGTTACCTCCGAGGCCGAGGCCCACCGCGCCGCCGAAATCTACCACCAGCTCCTCGACATGATCGCCGCCCGCAAGCTCAACGCCAACGTCAGCCTCAAGCTCACCCAGATGGGACTCGAGCTTTCTCCTCTGCTGGCCGAGACCATTGCCTGGAAGCTGGCCGAACATGCCCGCGCCACGGGCAACTTTGTGCGTATCGACATGGAGGACTCAACGGTCACCCAGACCACGCTCGATATTGTGCGTCGCATTTATGCGCGACCTGAGGCAGGGGACGCGGTGGGCGTGGTAATTCAAGCGTATCTTTACCGCTCGCAGGCCGACATCGAACAGCTCTCGGCCAAAGGCATCCGCGTGCGCCTCTGCAAAGGGGCATACAACGAGCCCGCCGAGGTTGCCTTTCCCCGCAAAGCGGACGTGGACGCAAACTTCGTCCGGCTCAGTTGCCTGCTCCTCGATAGCCCCGTCTATCACGCCCTCGCCACCCACGACGAAGCTATGATCGGGGCCATAAAAGCCTATGCCGCCCAGCATGGGATCGAGCCCAGCCATTTCGAGTTTCAGATGTTGTACGGTGTCCGCCGCGATTTGCAGCGCAGGCTTGTCCAGCAGGGATTCAACGTCCGCGTCTACGTGCCGTTCGGAAGCGAATGGTACCCCTACTTCATGCGCCGTCTGGCCGAGCGCCCCGCCAACGTGATCTTCCTGGCCAGAAACTTCTTCCGCTCCTGACGCTTCATTCCTGGGCGCCCCCGGAATCGGCAATTTGCTCTACAGCCGGCATCGGTCCTCTGTGTCCCTTCGGCAAGGCCCGCTTCCTGATCAGAAAGCTTCCCAGGCATTTCGTGCAGCGCCACGGGTAATATCCAAAAATCGAGCAGATCTTTTGCTGTAGAAAACCCTCGCGGCGCATCCGCTTCATGTGGGCGCAGCCGCACCTTGGACACCGGAATTGCTGCCCCCTGTCTTGAGCTTCTCCCGCCACGGTTTCCGCGACTTGCCCCGAATCGTCAGTCGGCAAAACCCACTCCTTGCCTCTTAGGCTGAATGCCGGAAATCCTCATGGGCGCTTTGCCCAATCGAAGTCCACCCCCGAGCCCATGTCCCCACACTTCGAAGGATTCAAAAACAATCCTACCCAGTTGGACGCTTCCTTAAAAGCAAAGATAACGAAAACTTCGTCTGAAGTCACCAAGCCGACAACCCGCATCTCATGAACTGCCCAGAAGAGCCAACCCTCCGCCGTTCATCCCCTCAGCCGCTGCAACCCAAGCCGCGCCAAATCGGCAACCGCCCTGGCCAGCGTCACCGATCCGTTCAGTGACTCGGGCCGTTCCAGCCGAATGCCAAGCCCGGCCGCATATTTGCGAAAAAGAATGTCCACATCGTAAAGAATCTCGACATGGTCGCAGAGAAAGCCGATAGGCTGCAGAACCAGCGCCTTCACTCCCTCCGCGGCAATTCCGTCCAGCGTACTTTCAACCGATGGACCAATCCACTCGCCCCCGCTGGCGCCCTGGCTCTGGAAAGCAAACCACCACCGCGGAATCTCCGCCACCAGCGCCGCAACCATCTCCGCCGTGTGCCTTGCCTCCTCCGCGTAAGGATCGGCGCCGGCCCCTGGCCACAATCGCGGCCCAGCTTCTGCCCCCGCCGGCGGCTCAACCGTGCGCTTGGGAACGCTATGGGCTGTGAACAGAACCCGAACCGGCGCGCCAACCTCCGCGGTAAGCTTGCTCAGCGCCGGCCGCAGCCGCTCGGCGAAAGCCTCCGCCAGCAGCGGATGCCGCGCCCACCCCGGCGTGAAATCAATGCGCAGGCCGCCCGCCTCGGCCTCCACGGCGCGCCGGTAAAGCCCCACGCTGGTGCGCGAGTTCTGCGGCGCCATGCAAATCACGGCAGCCTCTTCCACCCCATCGGCCCGCATCTGCCGCACCACGTCGGGTATATAAGGACGCCAGTTTCGCATCCCCACATAAACGCGAACCGCTGGGTGCCCCACCCTCGCGACGTCTTTGTCTTTGTCGCTAGGGTGGGGAGTGGAATTCGCTTCGCCGGTACCGCTAAGCTCCGCCTCGGCAAGATCTGCCTCCACCAGCCGCGCCTGCTCCAGCGTGATCTCCGTCAGCGGGCTCTTGCCAATCAGGCTGTAGCGGTGTTGAATTTCTTCAATCACCGCCTGCGGCAGCGGCCTTCCGCTCACCACGTTGCGCAAGTACTCGGGAATCTGCTCGACCGTCTCCGGCGTTCCATGGGCCAGCAGCAACACAGCCTGTTTAGCCATTCGCCTGCTCCAGCCGAAACTCTCGAACCATGCGCACCACCGCCTGCACATTTTCGACCGGCGTCCCCGGAACAATGCCATGCCCCAGGTTGAAGATGTGGCCCGGCCGCCCATTCGCCGCGCGCAGAATCTCATTGACGCGCAACTCTAAAACCTCCAGCGGAGCAAACAGAGTAATCGGGTCGAGGTTGCCTTGCACTGCATGACCGTGGCCAACGGCCCTCCAGCCTTCGTCCAGTGGCTGCCGCCAGTCCAAGCCGATCACATCCGCTCCCGTCGAAGCCATCTCGCTCAGCAGCCCCGCCGTCTCCACGCCAAAGTAGATCACCGGCACGCCCATCGCCTGCACCGACCGCACCAGTCGCTTCGAGGCCTCAAACGCGTACTCCCGATAATCCGCCAGCCCCAGCGACCCCACCCAACTGTCAAAAATCTGGATCACGTCCGCGCCCGCCTGCACCTGCAATCGGCAATAGTCCTCCAGCACTTTCACCAGCTTGTCGAGCAGCAGCCGCCACGACAGCGTATCGCGATACATCATCTGCTTGGTGTGAATGTAATTCTTCGAGCCGCCGCCCTCGATCATGTAACTGGCCAGCGTGTACGGCGCACCGCAAAATCCGATAATCCCCAGCCGATCCCGGAAATGTGCCGCCACCTTTTGAATCGCGCGCGCCACATAAGCCAGTTCATCCGCTCGGTCTGTCCGCAGCGCGCGAACATCTTCCGCCGTGCGCACCGGATGATGCACCACCGGCCCCTCGCCCGCCTGAAACTCGAACGGCAGTCCCATCGGTTCCAGCGGAAGCAGCAGATCGGCAAAAATAATCGCCGCGTCCACGCCCAGCTTTTCCGCGGCCGTAATCGTCACTTCGGCCGCAATCTCCGGCTGCTTGCAGATCTCCACCAGAGTGTGGTGCTTGCGCACGTCGCGGTACTCCTGCATATACCGCCCCGCCTGGCGCAAGAACCACACCGGCGTGCGGTCCACGGGCTTGCGCAGGCATGCGCGCACAAAACGGCTGCCGTCGAGCAGTATCTGGCTGGTTGCGGAAGAGCTCTCAATCTGGTCCATACTCCGTCGATTCTATCGAATAGCGCTCCTTAGCAGCCCTGGAGAAAGTCGGGCTTTGAAAGGGCCCGTCTTCAGACGTGCCGCAAACGCAATCAAATCAACGATGGGCTTTAGCCCCCGAGGGATGGTTTTAGACCGTTTCGACTTTCGCCACGGGCTGTTAACACCTTCCGCCAATTGCGGAAAGCCGGGGAATCCCGCGGAAAACAGACATTCGCTCCAGGATTTCAGGGCAATCGCATTTGAGTTTTCATGGCAAGCGAACGTCTCAGGCAGCTGCAACGACTCCATCGAAGCGAGCTTTGTAAAAGGGCATGACTTCAGTCAGGCCGCAAAACGACCACAAAAAGAAGCCGGGCTTTAGCCCCTGCCACATTTCGAGCCGCCTTGGGTGCCTCTTTCGACCTTTTCCGTGCCTCGCATGCAGCTTTTCTCCAAATCCCAACGCAGGCTTTTTCAAATGCGATTGCCCTGGCCAGGATTTCGAAGACTCTTTCGCCCCATCGACAAAACCTGCTAAAGTGTTCGCCAGATTTCCAACCTAGGGAAAAGGAGCGCTCTCATGCGTAACACTGCTTTCAGCGGCGTCGCACTCGTTCGCCTCATGGGCATTTTCACGTCACCTGCAAGCCTTCTGCTCGCGGTCTGTGCACTTGCATTTCTCTTCACAGGGCCCCTGGCAGTCGCGCAGGATTCAAAAAAAGCCTCGGTTTTGCCGGCGCCATCCCAAGGTAAAGCCATCGTCTGCATCTATCGGGTCAGCAGGTTCACCGGCTCCTCGTCACATGATGAGCTCTATATCAACGGCATTCATCTGGGCAAACTTCTCAACGGCGAGTTTGCCTTTATGGAAGTGCCGCCAGGGACTGTTGTCGTCGCAGGGCTTCCCAAGGAGTATTACGGCAGCCTCATCATGTCCGCCGGCGCTGCCCTGAACCAAGCCAGGCAAAAAGAAAACGAACGAATTCGGCTCGAAGCTGAAGCCGACAAGACGTACTACCTGAAATGGACCGCAGGGGCGTTTGCAACGGATATCAAAGTCACGTCTGAGGACCCTTCCGTCGGCGCCAAAGAGATGAGCAAACTCCATCTCGCCAAGCCCCCCGAAGAACCGGACCAAGCAAAACCGGAATCGAAAGACGCCGGTCAACCGCCAGCCAAATAAGCTCAATCCGGCTGCCACGCGCGCGCGGCACCTTCGACTCACCAGGCGGTGAGAAGCTTGGAGTATGCGGAAATTCAAAGTGACAACAAGCAGCCTGCGCCTGGATTTTTCCCGCGGACAACAGGTTGAAGGGTTGCTGCGTCCAGGAGGCATCCATTCGGCCGGAACCAAGTAGATCTTTTCGATCCGTAGACATTCTGGTTAGCTCTTCAGCAGCCCACGAATGTCCTTAAGCAAGCGAAAAAGGTGATACGAATCGCTCGGCGAAGACTCGAAGTCGAAGTGTTCATAGAATGCTTTTGCCTCATCGTCCTTGGCGTGAACGGCAAAAGCGCGGATTCCTGCAATTTCCGCGGCCTGCAGCGTGCGCAGCATCGCATCCTTCAGGAGTCCGGCTCCAAGTCCCTTGCCTTGCCACTCGACGGCAATCGCAAGGCGGGCTAGCAGCATAATTGGAACAGGATAACGGGCAAGCCCTTTGCTCAGACGCTGTGGGGCATCGTCGTATTCAACTTGCCCCACCACCAGCGTGTAGTAGCCAACAATCAGGTCACCCGCAAGCGCCACATAGGTCTGGGCAGGGCCGGCTTGCTGGTTTTGCAGGGCATAGCGCGAGAGAAACCGATTGAGCGGCTCGCGTCCACAGTCGAAAGCTTCGACCACGTGCCTCCGGTCGAGCTTTTCAATTCGAAGTGAAGCCACCTAGCCTCTGCCTCTTTCAAAAATACTGGGCTCGTTCAGCAGCTTCGCCATCCGAGGGGCGGGTCTGGGCGGAGCATCGAGCGCCGCCTGGAATGCCTTCCACTGCTTTGCATTCAGGCCAAATCGCTGACGATCCGGCAACGTCTCCGCGGCTCGCGCCAGCGCGCTTTCCAGCACAAAATCGCTCACCGATCTGCGCTCGGCCTGCGCTGCGCTATGCAGGATGTGCTTGGCCGACTTGGTTAGCCGTAGATCCAGCTTTTCCGTGCGCGTCTCCGGCCGTGCCGCAACCGTTGGCATTTTGTCTCCCTCCGGAATTCGATGGTAACACGGATGCCAGACAATGTCATGACAAAACCGCTGCTATCTCCACCGGAAAATCCCCAGCGCCACCGCAAACGGCGCCACCAGCCACGCCAGCAGAATCGCCACCGGCGCCACCAGATGATTCAGCCCCACCCCCTGCAGCATATTCGCGCGCAGAGCTTCATTCGCCGCCGTAAGCGGCAACGCCCGCACAAACGGCTGAATCACCGCCGGAAACCGCGACGCCGAAAAGAACACCCCCGACAAAATCCACATCGGAAGCATCACCAGGTTCATCAATCCCGACGCCGCCTCCATCGTTTTGGCCCGCGACGAAATCAGCAGCCCCAGCGCGGAAAATGCCATCGACGTAAGTACGCACAAAAAACCAAGCTGCCAAAGCGAACCGCGAAACGGCACCCCAAACACCAACCCGGCAAACCCCAGAAACGCCACCACCTCAATCACCAGCATCACCAGCCGCGAAAGTAGAAACGACGCCAGGTATTGCCAGCGCGGCATAGGCGAGGCCACCATGCGCTTCAGCAGCTTCTTCTGCCGCGCCTCAACAATCGCGAACCCCAGCCCCCATATCGCCGACCCCATCAGGTTCATCCCCAGCAGCCCCGGCACCACAAAGTCGATATAGCGCGAGCCCGTCTCGTGGATTAACTGATTCTCAACACGCACCGCATCCCGCTGCCCTGCCGCCGCCTGAATCGCACGGTCCGCAATCATTCGCGCTGTCCGCGCATCGGGATTGGTATCGTCGTACCGGTAGGACACTCCCTGCGGCTGTTCGACGGCGAGCAGCAGAATAGCGCCCGTCGCCAGCGCATGACTTCCCGCAGCCTCGTCCATCTCCGCCGCCTTCAACCCCTTGTCCGCGGCCAGCGCCTGCGTCAGTTGCGTCGTCGTCGCGCCCACCGGCAGCACATCCGGAGGCCGGTTGCGAAACGCAATCCCCAGCCCCGCCGCCAGCAGGATCGGAAAAATGAAGATCCAGAAAATCGCCTCCGGCTCGCGCGCCAGCAGCCGAAAGCGCGCCATCGTCAGTTGGTACAGGCTGCTCTGCTCCAGCTTATTCATCGCGCAGGTTCCTCCCCGTCAGGCGCACAAACACGTCCTCAAGCGTCGCCGAGTGGGTGCGGAACTCGCTCATGTGCAGACCCTCGGCCTTGAGCGCCGCAAAGATTCGCGGCACCGTGGTGTGCAGCTCGCTCACCGAAAGCTGATGCAGCCCCGCATCCACGCGGTGCGACTGCACCCCCGGAATCGCCGTGAACTGCGCCGCATCGACCACGCAACGAACTGGATCACTATCGGGTGCCCCAGGTCCTGCTTTTGGGACCTGGGTGGAACCCACCGCAAACTCGACAATGTCCTCGCCTCCCACCGTCGCAATCAGTTGCTGCGGCGTCCCCAGCGCAATCATCCGCCCATGATCCATAATGGCCACGCGATCGCACAGCCGTTCCGCCTCTTCCATGTAGTGCGTCGTCAAAATAATGGTCCGCCCGGCCTGCTTCAGTTCATCCACCAGGTCCCACAGATGCCGCCTCGCCTGCGGATCGAGCCCCGTCGTCGGCTCATCCAAAAACAGCAACTCCGGATCGCCCACCAGCGCCGTCGCCATTGCCAGCCGCTGCTTCTGCCCGCCCGAAAGTCCGCCCACGCGCGACTTCCGCTTCTCCTCCAATTGCGCCGTGCGAATCGACTCCTCCACCGGAATGCCGTGCCGGTAAAAGCTCCTGAAAAGCCGCAGCGTCTCCTCCACCGTCAGCTTTTCCGGAAACTGCGTCTCCTGCAATTGNNCGTCCGGCGTCGTCAGCCCCTCGCAAATCTCAATCGTCGTGGTCTTCCCCGCCCCATTCGGGCCCAGCAGCCCAAAGCACTCACCCTGCGTCACTTCCAGGTCGAGCCCATCCACCGCCTGCACGTCCGCAAACGCCTTCCGCAGCCCCCGCAGCAGCAAAGGTGGCCCAGCCTTCGAACCCGTTTTGAGATGATCTGATCGCTCCCTCATCGCACCAGATTACCGTATCTTCGCAACCCCTCGAATAAAGAGTATGCGGGGATTTGGCCTTCCCGCAATTCGCACTACAGGTAAAATAAAACCATGGCGGAGATTCATCGCAGAAAAACACCCACGGTCAAAATCGGGCAGGTTCGCGTCGGCTGGGAAGTTCCGGTCGTCGTGCAGTCCATGACCAACACCGACACAGCCGACATCCCCGGCACCATCGAGCAGGTTGCGGCCCTCGCCCTGGCCGGCTCTGAGATCGTCCGCGTCACGGTCAACAACGAAGAAGCCGCCGCGGCCGTCCCTGCCATCGTCGAAGGCCTCTTGAAGCGCGGCATCACCGTGCCCATCGTCGGCGACTTCCACTACAACGGCCACCTGTTGCTCAAGAAATTCCCAGCCACCGCGCGCGCCCTCGCCAAGTACCGCATCAATCCCGGCAACGCCTCCATTGGGAAGAAAGACAACGACAATTTTCAGGTGATGGTCGAGTGCGCCGCCGAAAACCAGAAGCCCGTCCGCATCGGCGTCAACTGGGGCTCGCTCGATCAGTCCCTGCTCACCCGCATGATGGACGAGAACAGCAAAAAAGCCGACCCCGCGCCCGCCCGCGACGTGATGATGGAAGCCATGGTGGTCAGCGCCCTCGACTCCGCCCAAGCCGCCGAACGCTTCGGCCTGCGCAAAGATCAGATCATTCTCTCCGCCAAGGTAAGCGGCGTCCGCGATCTCGTTGACGTCTACACCAAACTCGCCGCGCGCTGCGACTACGCGCTGCACCTCGGCCTAACGGAAGCAGGCATGGGCTCTAAAGGCCTCATCGCCTCCACAGCCGGCCTCGCGCCCCTGCTGCTTGCCGGCATCGGCGACACCATCCGCGTCAGCCTTACGCCCAAGCCCGGCGGCGACCGCACGGAAGAAGTGCAGGCTGCCCAGCAGATCCTGCAATCGCTCGGGATCCGCAGCTTCATGCCGCAAGTCACCAGTTGCCCCGGTTGCGGCCGCACCACCAGCACTTACTTCCAGGAACTCGCCGAACAAATCCAGAGCTACCTCCGCGCTTCCATGCCCGAGTGGCGCAAGAAGTACCCCGGCGTGGAGGAACTGAAACTCGCCGTAATGGGCTGCGTCGTCAACGGCCCCGGCGAGTCCAAGCACGCCAACCTCGGCATCAGCCTTCCCGGAACATTCGAAGAGCCGAAGGCTCCCGTCTACATCGACGGCAAGCTAGCCACAACCCTCCGCGGCGACACCATCGTCGCTGAGTTCAAAGAGATTCTCGACCGCTACGTAGAAAGCCACTACGGGCAGGGAGCCAAGAGCGAAGAACTAGTGGGCGCGCGGTAAGTCCAATTGTCAGGAAGTCGCAGCCGTAAGGAACGGATTCTCGATCCGCACTCCCTCAATGATCTGCCCGTGCTGCAGATCCTCGGAGTAAAGCGTTGCGCAGCCGGCTTCCTTGGCTGCGGCAATAATGAGCCCATCGTATATGGAGTATCCGTACCGCTCGCAAATGCGCAGCGCGGCGCGGTGTGTCTCCAATGCAACCGGGAGGGGCTTTGGGCAAACTCCGACGATGACATCGATAATCTGGCCGATCCTTGGCCAGCCCACATTGAACTTGCGCCGGAGCGTGTTTGCCGTTTCGTTCAGAGCCTGAACGTTTACAGCGCCACCGAGACTGAGAATCTGCTGCGCAATACTTGTCTTATTCCCAGCTTGCGTAAACGCGTAGATCAACACGTTGGAATCGAAAAATGCCGGCAGCCCCATCAATCGGCCGCCGTTCCGGAATTCGACAATTTGGCGGACTCATATGCGCCGCGAGCATTCGCCTCTTCACGATCAAACTTGTATCCGGGTGGCAAGGGGACGCTCAACCTGAGTATCTCCTCCAATGCATGTCTACGCCGCTCGTCGGGAGAAACCTCAAACTTCCCCTTGCCTCTGGGAATCAGTTCAATCTCGTCCCCTTCCTCAATCCTCTGCGCTTCCACCAAAGAGGCAGGCAGTCGCACCGCCAGACTATTTCCCCATTTCGCGACCTTCACCGCTCTCACCTCCAGATATACATTTATCATTGTATATCCATTCCGCTTCAGGTGACGGTCCTCACTGCGACCTGGCCCCACGCAGGATTGAATCGGGCAAGGAGGCTTACGATGGTCTGGAATTCAGTCCGGATAACCGCTTTGCTTCTGGCGGTAAGCTCACCCTTCGCTCACGCCGCTGCCAAGCCCTGCATTCCAACCGACGAAGCCTCCAAGCTCCTTAACAAAGACGTCTGCATCGCCGCCCATGTCTACGACGTCGTTGAGCTTCCCAACGGAACCCGCTACCTCGACGTCTGCACCCCGCAGACCCCCGACGATCTCTGCCGGTTCACCATCGTCAGCCTCTGGGAAGACCACGCCGAAGTGGGCGAACTGCGCAAATACAAGGACACGGACGTGAGCCTCCGCGGCCTTGTGCAGCCCATGCACGGCCGTTCAGGCATCGTCCTCAGCCACGTCCGCCAATTCAATGGCGGGCCGCCCAAGTTCAAGCC
>PLOG01000113.1 GCA_003142935.1 Acidobacteriaceae bacterium | reverse complement strand
GACGTGCGCTGTGTGCGCCAAGTGCGGCTTGGAATGCCCTGTACAGCCTCTCTACCTTACAAAATGGTGAGCCCCTTACAAAGAAAATCGGCATCACCCTAGCCTGGGGAAGCTGACTGAGCGCGGCCTCTCTGGAATGTGCAGAGGCCCACGGCTGACCGTGGGCCTCAGTCTTTCAAAACCAGGTTTCAGCGCTACATGCCCTTTGGCTTGGATTCCTTCTCCGGTGCAGCGTGTTGCTGCGGTGCAGCGTGCTGCTGAGGTGCAGCGTGTTGCTCCGGTGCAGCACTTTGCGCAGGAGAGGCGTGGGATTGAGGCGCAGTTCTGGCCTCTGGTCTGGCCTCGGTCTTCGGCGCACTTCTGGCCTCTGGCCTGGACTCGGTCTTCGGCGTAGTTCTGGCCTCTGGTCTGGACTCGGTCTTCGGCGCACTTCTGGCCTCTGGCCTGGACTCGGCCTTCGGCGCACTTCTGGCCTCTGGCCTGGACTCGGTCTTCGGCGTAGTTCTGGCCTCTGGCCTGGACTCAGCCTTCGGCGCACTTCTTGTCTCTTGCCTGGAGTCAGCCTTCGGCGCACTTCTTGTCTCTTGCCTGGACTCGGTCTTCGGCGTAGTTCTGGCCTCTGGCCTGGCCTCGGCCTTCGGCGCAGCCGCCGCGCCATGCTTTTCCTCGCCCAGAGGCTTGGTGACAACCGCGTTCTGTGGGTGTCCGCCATTCGCCTTTGCATACGAGGACTTGTCGGCCTTTGCAGTCTCCTCATGATGTGCTTGGAGGCTTGTGGGAGCCGTGTGCTGATCGCGATCGGCGACCCGCTCCTCTGAGGTGGCAGCATGCTGAATTCCGCCCGGGCCGCCGTTATAGGAAATGCGGCTGCGGTTGGCGATTGTGTTTCTCTGCACAATCGCCGGGTCGTTGTAGGTAGTGCGAATGACGCTCTGATTCACACGCGTGACCGCGGTGTTGTAAGCAAACTCGTGGCCGCGCCATTCTCCACCCGTGAAGCCGATGCCCCCGTACCCAAAGCCGTAGTCCACGCCGCCGTAGTAGCCTACGTGACGGCCCCAGTAGCCCCGATGGAACCTGTATCTGCCGCCGTACCAGTCCCAGTAGTAGGGCGTCCACAGAGCGCCCTCATAGGGAGCCTGAACCCAAGCGCCGGGAACCCAGTAGTAGTCCCCTTCGCCATAGACCCAGTAGCCGGGAACCCACATCAGGTTGGGCTGGGGACAGAAGGGCTGTTCATAAACAGGCAGTTCGGGCGGAGCGAAACCCACACTGATGACGATTTGTGCATGAGAAAAAGCGGGAACAACAGAAATCAGAAGCGCCAACAGAAGCCAACGTGCAGGGCTGAATAGTCGCATGAGAAAAACCTCCTCGTTCTTTCGCGCCTGCCCCGCGAAGAGAATCGCTTCACACTGGACGGAGCGAGAGCTTCGGCACGACTTGAACAGCATTACCCGTGGCCTCCCGGAAGGTCTGATCAAATCTGCACAGAAGGTTTTCTCTGCTTCAATCTTCTCGAGTCACACATTCAGAACCAAATACTCAACCCGATCCCCGGAACTTGCAGCGTTTCAAGACTCCCCGCCGCGCCCACGTAAACGCGAGGACCTCCGGGTTCATGGTTGCGCCGGTCTCATCGCACATTTCGCTTTTGCAAAGTCGAGTTTGTGCTTTTCTCACAAGCACCGATTCTCAAATTATTCGAACAGCACTTCGATCTCACCCTCTGTATCTCATCAACAAAACCAACCTCTTCTGTTGGAATACTGAAAATTCTGCCGCTCTTAGGATTCGGATGAGCAAAACAGCACTACATCACAGGCTTTTCGCCGCTATACTGTAACACGGAATGCGCTCCTCCACGAACACAATCGCACCAGTTCGCGATCGGAACTGGAGTCTTCCGGCAACATGAACATCTTCAGTTTCTTCAGGCTTCTTCACACAATCTACGCAGATCCCGAGCCGGACATCGAGTACATCCAGAGCCTCGGCCTGCTCGCAGTGAAGATCGGCCAGGTCTTTGCGCTTCGTCCTGATTTCCTTGATGACCAACGCTGCCGCGTCCTGGGCCGCCTCTACAGCAACACGACAAGCCTTCCTCCGGAAGACTCCCTTGCGCTTATCGCCTCCTACGCCGGCAGCACCTACCTTGAAAACTTTGCATCCTTCAATCCCCAGCCCTTTGCCTCGGCGTCCATTGGGCAGGTGCACCGCGCCGTGCTGAAGACTGGCGAGCAGGTCGCCGTAAAAATCGTCAAGAAGGAGTACGCCAAAAACTTCCGCCGCGACGCCGCCAGTGTGCGCAGGCTTTTCCAATGCGCCATCTTCTTTTACCCCAGGCTCCGCGGCGTGGCCAACCCCGTCAGCCTGCTCAGGGAGATTGAGAAGATGACGCTTAGCGAACTCGACCTGCGCAACGAAGCTGCCGGAGCCCGCGAATTGAAAAGCCTCTACGAAGCCAGCAAGGACCGCTTCGATCTGTCCCACCTTAAGTTCCGGCGCGTTTACGAAGAGCTTTCTAGCGAAAACATTCTGGTCACCGAATACGCCGACGGGCCGACTCTCGATCAGTTGCTAACGAGGGGCGAACTGGACTACGACTCACTCCTCGAGTTATTCCATGTGCACGGCTTCTTCATGTTCGCCCTTGGCATCTTTCACGGCGATATCCATCCCGGAAATCTCGTTCTCAAAGATGGAAACTTCTACTTCCTCGACACCGGCTATATCGGCCGTGTCCCCGAGCGCATGCGGAAGAATCTCTTCTACTTCTTCGAGGCCCTGAGCGCGTACGACTACGCCGCATCCGCGCGCTGCCTCAACGCCATGGCCGACCGCTCCATCACCGGGCGCGCTCTCGCCGATTTCGAAAAGAAGTTTCTCGCCCTCTACGCGGATTTCACTGGAAAAACCGTCAGCCAGGTAAGCCTCACGAAAAAAATGATGCAAACCATCCGGCTCGGAGTACTTTCAGGCATGCACTTTGACGAAGGCATGTTCGACATCATCAAGAGCCTCATGTATCTCGACGGCATGGTCATTCGCGCCAACCCAGACGCTGTGTTGTTGCAGGACATGCGCCCCTTCATCGGCGAATTCAAGGGCTTGATTGGTTAAGCAGAAATGGAACGAACGATGGAACAGACAAGGAACAACGCAAAGAAGAAGATCGCGATCGTCGGCGCGGGACCGGGTGGACTCACCGCAGCCATGGTGCTTGCCAACCGCGGATTCGATGTCGAGGTGTTTGAGAAGGCCGGCGTAGTGGGTGGCCGCAACGCAGAGCTGACCGTGGGCGGCTTCCGCTTCGATCTCGGCCCAACATTCCTCATGATGAAGTTCGTTCTCGACAGAGCCTTCGAAGAAGCTGGCGAAAAGAGCGAAGACTATCTCGAATTCAAGCATCTCGACCCCATGTACCGCCTGCTCTTTCCGGATTTCGTGATGGAAGTGACAGAAAACCGGGAAGCGATGAAAGCCCAGATCGCCCGCTGTTTCCCCGGCGAAGAGGCCGGGCTCGACAAGTTCTTCGACCGCGAGAGCGACCGCTTCCGACATATCTACGCATGCCTTGAAAAGGACTACTCTTCATTGACCGATTTCTTCAATCCGATCTTCCTGCGCGCCCTCCCCTACATTCCCTTCGGCCGTTCCATCTTTCAATATCTGGGCAACTATTTTCGCTCCGAGCGATTGCGCCTCTCCTTTACCTTCCAATCGAAATATCTCGGCATGTCGCCTTGGGAGTGTCCCGGCTTCTTCGTCATCCTCCCTTACATCGAGCACGCATTCGGCATCTTCCACGTGCAGGGCGGATTGTCCGAGATCTCCGCTGCCATGGCCAAAGTCGCCGAAAAGCATGGCGCCACAATCCATCTGAATGCGCCGGTGAAGCAACTGCTCATCGAAAAGGGCGCAGTGAAAGGCGTCCTTCTTGAAGACGGCCGGGAGGTCCTGGCCGATGAGACTATCCTCAATGCCGACTTCGCGCACGCCATGGAAACGCTTGTTCCGCCGGGAATTCTGAAAAAGTACTCGCCCGCAAAGCTGAAGCAGAAAAAATTCTCCTGCTCCACCTTCATGCTTTACCTGGGCCTCGACAAGATCTTTGACGACCTGCCCCATCACAGCATCGTCTTTGCCCGCGACTATCACAAGAACACAGACGATATCTTCCGGAACCTGAAGCTCTCAGACGACATCTCCTTCTACATCCGCAACTCCAGCATCACCGACCCCCGTGTGGCGCCGGAGGGCAAATCGGGAATCTACATTCTCGTGCCGGTGCCTAACAACTCCAGCGGTATCGACTGGGAAAAGGAAAAGCCCCGCTTCCGCGAAATGGTGCTCGATGCCATTGCTTCCCGTACGACACTGGGCGACCTACGCCCCCACATTGAAGTCGAGCGCGTCATCACACCGGCCGAATGGGGCGAGAGAGGCGTGTATCTGGGCGCAACCTTCAACCTCGCGCACAGCATGAACCAAATGCTTTATTTTCGTCCCCACAACAAATTTGAAGGACTGGATCGCTGCTACCTCGTCGGAGGCGGAACCCACCCCGGCAGCGGATTGCCCACCATCTACCAGTCCGGCTTGATTGCCGCTCATCTTATCGGCAAAATATACGGCCAATAGTAACCCCAGGAAGCCATAGGAGAGATCTCCGCTTAATGGACTTGATTCACCTGAGCCGCAAATCGTAATGCCGATTCTCAATTGCCGATATTCCCGGAAGTCGTATCACTGTCTGCTCGAGGGTGTCGGCGCAATTAACTTGGAGGGCTCTCGATGAGGCGGGGGAGGCAAGGACGGTAGCCAATCGTCCAGCTCTTTTCTTGAAACTACCGCGTTTATCCTGCAATTTGCAGCAACGGGCGTAAAATTGCCGTGAATTTGGCTTCAAAATGGAGATTCCAGTTGATGAGTATTCTACCGATGATTCTGATAGCATCTGCGTTGATCTCCACGCTTCAACCCGGCGAAACCCTGCCGCCTCTGCGGGGCGAATTCCTCACCGGCCGTCAGGCTCAACTCCCCGATGCAGCTTCAGGCCGCGTCGCCTTGCTCGCGCTGGGCTTCACTTTCAATTCGAGATTTCCGGTCGAGGCCTGGATTGGCCGCTTCCGCAAAGACTTCGGCGGCAATCCCCACGTAACGTTTTACGAGATCCCGATGATTGGCGGCATGGCGCGCCTGGGAAAGTGGTTTATCGACAGCGGCATGCGCAAGGGAACTCCCAGGAACGATCAGGAAAATGTGATCACGGTCTACGGGGGAACCGATTTGTGGAAACAGCGCGTGGGCTACCAGTCGCCGGATGCAGCCTATCTGATCTTGCTCGACAAGCACGGTGCGGTGCGCTGGCGCCACAGCGGCGCGTTTGATGAAGAGGCCTACAAGAATCTTTATGCCCAAGTTTCCCGTTTACTTCGTGAGCCGTAGCGGCGCCATCGAAGGCAGTGAGAAGGAGTGGGTGCTGTGACGTTTACATTACGCCGTGAGCAGTGGATCGCACACCCCATCGACGAGGTATTTGCATTCTTCGCAGACGCTCAGAATTTGGAGAGGATCACGCCCTCTTGGTTGGATTTCAAGATCATCTCCATGAGTACAGACTCAATTGAGGAAGGAACCACGATTCAATATCGCCTGCGACTGCACGGCATACCCTTCTACTGGCGGACCGAAATCTGCGAGTGGAATCCTCCCCATGGCTTCGTCGATGAGCAGGCAAAAGGTCCGTATAAGCAATGGCGTCACACGCACAGTTTTGAGGCGCACGGCAACCGTACAAAGATGATCGATGAGGTGCAATACTCGCTGCCTTTTGGCGTTCTCGGCAGAATCATCCACTTTGTCTTCAGCGGCATGCTTCAGGGGATTGCCGCCAGCCTCGGTGATCACCGAGCTAACAAGTAAGAATGGAGTTTTCGGCTCACTCTGCATGGATTCCCTGCCAACCAAGCTCGAGATTCGCAGCGATCTGGCGCAACTTGCGAACCAGCCTCGTGTGCTGGTGCGTAGGAACCTTACGCCGCGCAAAGGAGGAAGGTGCGTCGTTTACTGGATGCAGCGCGCGATGCGAATTATGGATAATCCCGCACTCGATGTGGCCATCGAAGCGGGGAACCTGCTGGGACTGCCGGTGGTGGTGTACTTCCAGGTGATTCCAAGCTATCCCGGCGCGAACCTGAGGCATTACCACTTTCTGCAGCAAGGGTTGAGAGACGTCGAGCAAGACGCAGCCGAGCAGGGCTTGGGGTTTGTGCTGCGCCGTTCACCGGAGAATTCTCTGGAAGCATTCCTCGAAGAAGTGGAAGCGGCTCTTCTGATCTGCGACGAGAACCCATGTCGTGAGCCGGAACGCTGGCGTCAAGTTTTGGCGAAGCGACTGAAGCTACCCTACTGGACTGTGGACGCGGATGTGGTGGTTCCCTCGCGGATTTTCGATCGCAGCTTTGTGCTACTGCACCACTTCCGCCCGCATCTGAAGGCCGAGTTGCCCAACTACCTGGTTGCACCCCGGAATATGACTCCTTTGCACCCGTGGAAACCCCGGAGAAGGCTGGAGAGTTTTTCGTTGGACCAAGATATTACCGCTGGCTTCAGCAAACTGGACCGCCGAATTGGCCCGGTGGACAGCTTTACCGGCGGGACACACGCTGCACTCAGGCGTCTGCGAGAGTTTGTGAATCTGGAACTGAGGGATTACGAGGTCACTCGCAACCACCCGGAGGTTAAGGGAACCAGCCGGCTATCGCCTTATCTGCATTTTGGAAACATCGGCCCCATTACCATTGCACTGGCGGTAAACAGAGCTGTGGCCGAGGGCAAGGCAGCGGCTGAGGCTGGCGAGAGATTTCTGGATCAGCTGATCGGGTGGAGAGAACTGGCGGTCTTGTTTGTGCGCCATGAGCCGAACTACGACAATTGGGAATGTGCCGCGCCGTGGGCCAGGAAGACGCTGATTGAGCACACCGGCGACTCGCGCGCGCATCGCTACAGTCTTGATCAACTGGAGCGCGCCGAGACCGCCGACGAGCTGTGGAACGCGGCTCAGCGCGAGATGGTGAATACCGGCTGGATGCACAACTATATGCGCATGTACTGGGCGAAAAAGATTCTGGAATGGGCTCCCGACCCAGCCAGGGCCTATGAGTGGGCGGTATTTCTAAATGATCGCTACGAACTGGACGGGCGCGACCCCAATGGATACGCGGGCATAGCCTGGGCCATTGTGGGGCGGCACGACCGTCCCTGGTTCAATCGGCCTATCTTCGGGCTGGTGCGATCTATGTCCGGGGCTTCGACGGCCAGGAAGTTCGATGCGGAGGAGTACATTCGCCACCAGAACGCGGAAGGCGAAACGCTTCCGGGCGGTGGTTACGGTGGACGGTTGGTGGGCCAATGACAAGGTGGCTAAAGACAGATGCGCAGCAAAGTCATGGCTGTTGAGAGCCAGAATCCTTCCCACGAGCCCGCAGATCAACCCGAAGCGTAGCGAAAAGTAGGAAAAGACAATTCTAGGTAGCCGCTCTTTCTGATGTCGCTTCCTCATAACTCTCTGACACAGAAGAAGATGCGTTCTGCACTCGAATTGTACCGAAATGAGCTTGAGAGGGTGATGCCAAGGCATCTTCGGTATACAAATCTACCATTAACCAATTTATATTCTGTGACATACGACGGTACCCGGAGGGGGACTCGAACCCCCATGGGATTGCTCCCTGCGAGTTTTAAATCTGTCAAGAATGCCGTAAGTATATGATAAATAAGGATAATAAAGCGTAATTTCGGGTTGGCGTAAATGCCTGTCCGTTGTCGAAGAGAATGACGGGCTTCGATGCTTACCGGGGGTCCTCGACGCTGGAAACGGGGAGGCGCTGGTGTTTCGCAAGATGCTGAAGCAGTCGAAGGAAGCGATTGTGGTGGCCGACGCGAGCAAGCTGGGGCAGGTGAGCCCGGCGTTCATTTGTCCGGCCGGGGAGATTCAGATGCTGATTACGGGCGTTTCGACGCCGGACGAGGCAGTGGCGCCGTTCGAGCAGATGGGCATGCGGATTCTTCGCGTGTAAGGCCGCGGAGATGGTCAGTGCTCTGCGGGGAGCGCGGGTATTTGGTAAATGCCCTCGCGTATCGACTCTGAAAAGAAAGGCTCGATGGGATCGTAGAGGCCATTTTTTTCATTCTCCGCCGTAAAGTCGCCGGGGAACGACGCAGCGAGAGCGTGGCGTGGTTCATGCCGCTGCCAGCGCATCATCTCTACCTCCAGCGCGCGCCGCCTTGCCAAAAGAAGCTTTTCGCCGACGCGATCGGATTCCGCGGTGAAGCCGATAAGTAGAACTCCAACAACGAAGGCACAAGCTTTGAGAATTAGCGGTCTAAGATGAATGCCATAAAATTTGTCCGCCAAATAGAGATAAAGCAAGATCAGAAGTACAGTAGAGTTTATTCGGTATCGGGAAGTTATAGCCGACGCAATGCCAAGACTTGAGCGAAGACCAGAAACTGCGAGGCCAGTGACAATGAAGAACAGCATGGAGTAATACAATGCGGGCCGTCGAGCAAAAAGACGGTCACTTGTGGCGAGGATAAACACGCCCACCAAGACGATGCCAAATAAGATAGCAGGGAGCGGGTTTCTCATCGCAGCAATGGAGCCTAGAAATGCCGCCGCATAGGGCAGGGATAAATGCTGTAACAAGCCCAGCACATTATTATCCATGTGAGTAATTGGCGTTTCAGCCTTGAAGTTATAGCCATGAAAGTAGACCAGGCATGCAATGCCACTTAGAGCGCACCACGCGACAAGCCGCTTATATTCTCTGTGCTGGAGATAAATGATTGCGCCGATGGGAATCAAGAATAAGCCGTTCCCAGACGAAGCGATGGAAAGCAAAAGACTGAGAAGCGTACCCAGAAAGGCGGTTGCGCCCGCTTTAGATGCCAGGAAACACGCGAGGAGCGCGAAGACGATTACTGGAATGTTTTGCAGCCCGGAAGATGCGAAATTCAGGGTGCTTTCGTATTGCAGTTGAAACAATATCCAAGAGGCGGGGACAAACGCGAGGATTGTGTAGTCGCGAGGCCGGCCGCATTCCCGCCAGATGAGATAGAGCAAGCCGAAGAGGGGGAGGACAAACAGGTCGCCCAGGATCGAGAGCACTTGAAGGTTGGTGTGACCAAGAATTTGGTACTGGATGCCCGTAATTGCATTCCCGAACATGCACCTGTACTCGTTGTGCTGATAGGTTGCGATCTGAAAGAGGCGACCGAGTCCCGTCTCATTCTTCCACTGCAATAAGAATCCCAGGACTGCCTGATAATCATCCATGAAGGGAAGGCTCACGAGCGATTTGGCCAAGAGCAGATAAAAGGCGGCTGGCGGGATCAAGATCGCGATCCAGAGGAAGGTTCTTTTGAGAATGGACGGGGGCGTTCTTTCGGGGGACCTGCATTCGGCTGGGCTTTCCACGGAATCCCTTTCTTCGGAACCCTATCGTTCGAGCTTTGCCGCATCCTGGTTGCAGCGCAAAGTGTCAGGACCGCCCGGTGAAGAAAAGCGCGCCCGCCAGAACCTAATGACGTTACTTTGACCCGGAGTATACCACGCGGGCTGAGCGACAAAGACGCTCGGATCGGATGGCTGGTAATGGCGTGCGTGGGCGTGGGCACTGTCGCACAACTCATGGCTCACAGTACAATTCAGATGAGTACGAGGTAGGCCGATCGCGCGTAGGGCAACTCGGTGACTTGATCGGTGACCCGGCGGGAGAGGCATTCATTTATTGAAAGTAAAGGATGCGAAAGTGGCGGAATTGGCAGCCGCACCAGACTTAGGAGCTGTTTTAGGCGGTTTTGCATGGTTCTGCAAGAAGGGGCATTTGGCCTTCACAAGCATTATTATCAATTAGTTAATGTTTGCGCTGTGCTGTAAGAGATTGCTCTATTGTCCCCGCAAGTGGTCCCTAGATCGGTCACCAAAATACATGCCCTACCTGGGGATAAACATCCGAAAGTCGCTCATTCTAAATGAGATTAGCGACAGAACATTACAAATCATCAATGATCAACACGTCAAAAACACGATAATCGCTGAAACAAGGCCCAAATCGGCCTGGAGTCCGCGGCCTTCGCGCGCGCGATGTTATTTTTTCAATCAGATAGACACCTATTCCCCGTGCTTCACACCACCGCGTCTTCCAGTGCATCATTCGCAGTACCGAGTTGCTGAGCTCGAGCTCCTGCTTCCTAACAATTCCTTCCCGCTAGCCGACTCCCAAAGAACAAATCTTGTTCCTTTGCATCCTGTCTGGCCAGGGCCAGTTGCACGCTTGCGGGGACTAATCGGCATTCGAAACGTGCATCGGCGACGTTGCCCCTACCGACGGCGGTTTTTAGAAGCAATGTGCAGATAGGCGACCAGCCAGGAACGACCCCACTCCTGGACCCTGAGGTGGTTCCCGTGCCCGATTCTGATCCATCGTCCACCCTCTAGCTCACTTAACCCCGAGACTCGACGATAACTACATGGTGAGCCAGCTCTCAGCACCGGCCCCTTTCCCCCGCCCTCGGTGCAATCCCAATCGTCGGCGATCTTTTTGGCGTGACCCGAATTCCGTGCCCCGTGCAACTAACGTGGAATTCCACCCGGAAATCATTGAATCTAGCATTGACAATGCAGGCCTTGCGTAAATGTGCCCGGCTCTGCTGAGTTCGTGCCAGAAAGTTGTTGGAAGGATCCGAGGCATTTGGATGCGTCTGGTATCGAAATCATCGTGGCGAAATCTCTCTTCGGGATCTCTCCTCTCAATCTCTGCTAGTCACAGCTGTTTCGGGCTAGGAGTCGGTTGGACCACATCGAAAGCCATCCTCGGACAGGCGGTCGCGCACGCCGGAACTTCCGCTTCGTTCGTTTTCCTCAATCTCCTGCCGCCACAAGGCTCCTCACTCTTGATCATGACCGACATTTTCGCGATTGTGCTCATGATTGCCGGCATAGCCATGTGGACGCTTCGGCGTGATCGATCCAAGCACGATATCGACGGATCGCGCGCTGCACGTTCCCAGGACGATTCCATCCTGGTGCTGAAAGTTGCTGCGGCCACTGGCTGCCTCATGTTTCTTTTCGAATTCTTCAAAATGGCTTTGAACTCCGGAATCACGATCTGGACGTCCCATGTCATCACCATTCTCTTCACCGTGATGATCGCCGTGGTCGTGACTATTGTCGTCCTGAAGAGAGACCAACGGGTTCGGCCTGCCATCTCCTTAGCCGAAGAACGCTACAAGCTTTTATTCGAGAAAAGCCTGACCGGCGCTTACAGAACCAGCCTCGACGGCCGGGTTCTGGATTGCAACGTCTCCTTTTGCCAGATGTTCGGATACGCAACGCGCGAAGAGGTGATAGGACAATCCGTCAGTGTAGGCTACCTCAGTTCCGATGAGCTGATCCGATTCATCGAGAAACTGCGGGCAGATAAGAAGCTGACCAACTTCGAGCAACGCCTGCAACGAAGGGACGGCAGTGCCCTTTGGGTTCTTAACAACGCAACGCTAGTTGCGGGTGATGCGGGGCCGGAGTTTGAGATTAAAGGTACCCTGATCGATATCAGCGTGATCAGACAAGCAGAACAGGAGCATCGCCGATTGGCTGCAATCGTAAGTTGCTCAGACGATGCAATCCTCTCATGCACGTTAGACGGTCAAATTGAAACCTGGAATGCAGCCGCGGAGCGGACCCTCGGATTCAGCGCCGAGGAGGCCATCGGAAAATCGATTGCAATTCTCGCCCCAGTCGACCGCTTGATTGAGTACCGGCAGATCCTGGGGAAGATTGGAAGCGGCCAAAGCGTAAATGGTATCGAGACGACTCGCCAAAAGAAAAATGGCCAGCAGATCGACGTTTCTCTCTCTGTCTCACCGATCAAGGACGCGGCAGGAGACGTGATTGGCGCGGCGGCCATCGTGCTCGACATTACTAACAGGAAGCGGGCGGAAGAAGCGTTGCGGAACTCGGAGGAGCAATACCGCCTCCTGTTCGATACCAATCCCGTCCCAATGTGGGTGTTCGATCGCGCTACCCTTCGTTTCCTGGCGGTCAATCAAGCTGCGATCCTTCAGTACGGATATACCGAGACGGAATTCCTGGCGATGACCGTAGCGGACATACGCCCCGAGGAGGAAATCCCGGAACTTGTGAAGAAAGTAGCGAGATGTACTCGCGGACTCCAGGTGCCCAACGTCTCGCGGCATCGCCGGAAGAATGGCGACATCATCGATGTCGAGGTCATCTGGCACGACCGGAATTTTCATGGGACCAATGCAATCCTGGTCGTCGCGTACGATGTTACTGCACGAAATCAGTCCGAAGAAGCGCTGCTGTTCAAGACCGCGCTGCTGGAGGCGCAATCCGAGTCCACAATTGACGGCATCCTGGTCGTCGACGAGTCGGACCACATCATCCTTGCAAACAATCAGTTCGGGCTCCACTTTGGAATTCCGAGCGAATTGCTGGCTTCGCGGGACGATCGGAAAGTGCGCAGCTATGTGACCGAACAAGTCGAGAGCCCTGATGCTTTTATCGAAAAGGTCCGGTATCTCAATAAGCACCAGCATGAAAAGAGCAGGGATGAGATCAAATTCAAGAATGGAAAGGTCTTTGACCGTTACTCTGGTCCTTTCGTCGATGCAAATGGGGTGCATCGCGGCCGGATCTGGTACTTTCGCGACATTACCGAGCGGAAGCTGGCGGAATCCGCAGTGCGCCAGGCAGAGGAAAAGTACCGGGCCATCTTTGAAGATTCCGTGCTTGGCATCTTTCAGATCAATCCCGAAGGGCGTCCCATCAGCATCAACCGTGCATTGGCGCAGTTGCACGGCTACCGTTCTCCAGAAGAATTTATGGCTGAAGTTCAAAACGTGCCGGCCCAGCTGTTTGTCGATCCCAACCGGATGATCGAAGTAGCTAAGCTGGCGGCCAGGGGCGAAGTGGTACATGGCGCCGAGGTGGAAGTTTACTGCAAGGACCGTAGCAGAAAATGGGTGCGAATGAGTCAGCGTGCGGTGCGCGACGTGTACAACGACATCCGGAATTATGAAGGCACTGTTGAAGACATTACGGAACGCAAAACCGCCGAGGAGCGGATCCAATTCCTGGCCTACTACGATTCGCTTACGGAGCTGCCGCACCGCGCTCTTCTGCAGGATCGTTTGGGCAATGCGCTTGCTCACGCCCAGCGCAGAAACGAGAAAGTCGCGCTGCTCTTCCTCGATCTCGACCGCTTCAAAATCATCAACGACTCGTTCGGTCATTCCTTTGGCGATATCGTTCTCAAGGAAGTAGCCAAGCGCCTCAAGCAATGCACGCGGGCACAGGACACGGTGGCCCGGGTTGGTGGCGACGAATTCCTGATCATGCTCAACAAGGTCGAAGGTGTTGCCGACGCCGCCATTGCCGCCGAACGTGTCATGCAGGCCATGGGCGCGGAGTTCGTCATCCAGGGCCACTCCCTCGGCATGAGTTGCAGCATCGGCATCAGCATTTTCCCGGAGCATGGCTCCGATGGCGAGTCGCTGATCAAGAATGCCGATGCCGCGATGTACTTCGCCAAGGATGCCGGGCGCAACGACGTGCGCTTCTTTACCAAGGAGATGAACGCCCAGGCCACGGAGCGCTTGGCCCTGGAGAGCGCCCTGCGTTTGGCGCTCGACAAAGGGGAATTCTTCCTCGCTTATCAACCGCAAATGGAGATTGCTACAGGATCAATCATCGGGTTGGAGGCGCTGATCCGCTGGCAGCATCCGGAGCTGGGTCTTGTTCCACCAGACAAGTTCATACCCATCGCTGAGAACAACGGCCTCATTCTGCAAATCGGCGAGTGGGTGCTCAGGACAGCCTGCGCTCAGGCCAGGCAGTGGTGGGACGATGGGCTTCCGCCTGTCCCCATTGCGGTCAATGTGTCAGCAATCCAATTTCGTCAGGAGAACTTCAGCACGCTCGTCAAGAACGTCCTTCTTGAAACCGGGCTCTCCTCTGAATTCCTCGAACTCGAACTCACCGAAAGTCTCCTTCTGTCGAATGAAGATGTGATGTTTGCCGTCCTGCAGGAGTTGAGGGAGTTGGGCGTCAAGCTGGCAATCGATGACTTTGGGACGGGCTATTCGAGCCTCAGCTACTTGAAGCAGTTTCGCGTGAACAAGCTCAAGATCGATCGCTCCTTTATCCGGAACATTGTTTTTGATCCTGGCGACGCGGCCATTACAACTGCCATCATCAGCATGGCGAAGAGCCTTAATTTGAAGGTGATAGCCGAAGGGGTTGAAAACGAAGCGCAAATGTCGTTCCTGCGTGCACACGGTTGCGACGAGATCCAAGGATATTATTTCAGTAAGCCCATCACGGCGGCTGAAGTAGCCGACAAGTTGCAACTCCCAACCTGCGCTGCCTGACCGTCATGTGAGGAGTTCATCAGCTTGGGCCGGGCATGAGGATCAAGTTAACAGAAAATAGATCCTTGTGGCTGTGTCAGCGAATCGGTCCCCACAAAGTCAGCTTGTTGCCAGGTCTCCTCGTGGACTCGGCACAGTTTCGGGCGGCTGACCGTCAAACCGAAGTAATTCTCAGCTGGCGATGTCAGGCCGAGTCACTTATCCAGTTCAGTTTCGTGCCTTAGAATCTTAGCCACGCCGAATTAGTACGGAGAACGTTACGTCAACCCATCGATAGCGCTTCGGGATGCGTGACCCGCACCGAACTTGTGAGTTGCAAACAAACGCGGAACAACTCGCCATCTACGAGTCTCATAACGAGCTTGAAGAAACGCTTCGGGATCTTACCAGGACCTCACTGCGCTGATTCCCTCACTTCTCAGCACACAATTGGGGAACATTGAGCCGAATCAAGCACTCAACAGAACGCAATCGGGCAGCATTGATCTGATTCAAGCACTAACTAAGATGCAATCCTAGGATCATTCGAATTGGATTCATGGAGAACCAGCTCCGCGCATGCCAGGTTGGCCGTATCTTTCCGTGGAGTTCAGAATTCAATCTTGCCCTGAAACGCGATCATACGCGGGGAGCTGTCTCCGCCGAGGCCGACGCCGAGCAAGCCAGTGGGGGGAGAAATGGTACTGGTAAGCGCGCCAAAGCCCGTTTGGGTTGCCGGATTCACCGGTGTGCCCGCCTGATTGCTGGGCAGTGCAAAGTTGGAATGGTTGAAGACGTTGAACAATTGGGTATCGAAGCGGAAGGTTACATGCTCAGTGATTGGGACCTTCTTGGTCAGGTAGACCTCGGAGTACGTGAAATGAGGCCCGCGAACGCCGTTGCGGTCGGAGTTGCCGAACTGGCAGTTGACCGGCGAATCTCCTCCGGCACATGCACCGGTGCTGGGATCGACGACGGAAGCGAAGGCGTCCGGATTGAGCCACTGACGGCTGCCTGTCTGCGTAACGCCAGAAACCGGCGTTTTGCGATAGAGCGGAACGCCGGGGACGCGGTTTGCATACTGCGGGCCGCTGCCTTGAAAGATTCCGTTGATGCCGCCCACAAAGATCGGCGCATACGGAGCGTTGGTCGCGCCCAGGTCGGCAACCTGCGCGGGGATGATGTCATTGAAGACGCCGCCGCCAGCGTGGAGCGCCCACTTATCCGAAAGCTTGTAAGCCGCCGAAGCCCGTGGCTGCCAACTGAAGAGCGGCGTACTGGGAAACAAGTCTCGCACATTCGCTTGAATCGCCTTGTTCAATGGTTGGCTCAGGCTGTGCTCCATGTCCAGAAACGATCCCGCCGGTCGCGCGAAAAGGCCATGCTGATTGACCGGATTCGTGTTCCAGGTCGCACGCAACCCGGCCACCAGAGTCCATCTCTGGCCAGCCTTGACAGTATCCATCGCGTACAGGTCGAGGTTGCCGAGCGCCACGCGCTCTTTCTCCGTGACCGGGTAGCCCGCCGTCGCCGTGGATGCAGCGCCGTAGGTAAGTTGCGCAAGATCGTTGTAGATAACAGTGGGTACAACGCCTTCGCCCAGATCTTAGTCACTCACGTCCAGCCGGCGCGAGTTCTCGCCGAATTTGAAGCTATGCCGTCCATGCGTCCAGATCAAATTGTCATTGATCTGCCACTGCGTCACCTTGCGGCCCTGCGTGTACGTTTGATCGTTCCTGCCAACCGTGGTGAAGGGCGCGTTGGAACTCCCGCCGGCAAGCACAATGGGAAAGGTATCGAGCACCTGCGCGTAGTTGTTGGGAAGAAAAAGACTCGAATACCAGCTCACGCCGGGGAGGCTGAGCGCTTGGAACACTTCATCTCAGAGCGATTTGAAGAGAGAATCGAGGCCAAGCTCGGGTACCCGAAAATAGATCCGCACGGGCATTGCATTCCCGCAATGGATGGAAAAGTGCCTAAGGAGAATTCAGTGCCACTGACGGACATGGTGGCGGAAGGAACCGTTGTAGTGGATAGCATTTCAGATCGTGATGCTGCCATAGTGAAGTCGCTTCGAATGAACAGCATCGCGCCCGGCGTCCAACTGCGGGTGAGAAACCGGCACGCCGATGGCGGCTATTCCGTAAGGATAGGTAGATCAGGGAAAGTCCTGCATCTCTCGCACGAAGCTGCTGATGCCATTAGAGTTCATCCTTGACCTTAAGTTAGACCTGGTTCACCGACAAGAGGACCTCCAACTGAGTTGAGACAAGGAAGACGCCCCGTGACCAGCCAACCGCACAGTATCAGATCCCGGTATCGGTTTTTCTCAGTGCAAAGGATCGAGAAGACCTCAGCAGACGATGCCTTTTGACAAGGTTGCGTCTACAGATGAACCAGCCCGCGCTGCAACGCAGTGACGACTGCCTGGGTGCGATCGGTCACGTTGAGGCGCATGAGAACCACGCTGACGTGACACTTGACCGTCGACTCGGTGATGCCGAGATCGGACGCGATCTCTTTGTTGCTCTTGCCGCGGACGATGAGATTGAGCACCTCGCGCTCGCGCGCGCTGAGGTCTGAGTTGGGAATGCGGGAATTGAGGGCGCGCGAGACAGGCTGGGGAATGAACCGGCCGCCGCCGTGGACACGCCGCAGAGCGCTCACAAGAGCTTCGTAGGGCATTCCCTTGATGATGTAGCTGCGCGCGCCGGCTTGCAAAGCCTGATGGATATCTTCGTCGCCCTCGTAGGTTGTGAGCACGACGAATTTGGCGTTGCGATGACGGGTCAACACGGTGCGAATCGCTTCCACGCCACTGATGCCGGGCAGTCGCAGGTCCATGAGCGTGATGTCGGGGAGATGCTTCTCGAAGAGCTCGATGGCCTCCTCGCCGCTGCCCGCCTGGGCCACCACGGTCATATCCGGAGTGGCCTCGACGATGGCCGCTATGCCCACGCGCATGATGGGGTGGTCGTCGACAATGAGGACCTTGATCTTCGCTGCTTCCTTCATGCCATCCTGCTCGTCCACCGATTTCCTCCTTCAGATTGCGCGTTTTCGGCTGTGAATGTAAAGGCCGGATCGGAGCCAAGCCAGTCAGTCGAAGGCGGCGACGACCGGGAGCACGTTGCCGTCGTTATCGAAGAAGCTGCGGCGGCGAAGGTCGCCCTCGGCGGCGGGTTCCCACCAGAAGACGCCCTGGCCCAGGCCGCCGGGAACTGCACGGACGGCGGCATCCACGGCGCGCAGAAACTTCAACTGTCCTTCGGCACTCTCGGAATACTCGGCTTCCTTGCCGGTCATGGCGCCCGGAGTCCAGTTGTAAGCGGTTTCTACAACGATGACGGGGCGATGGTAACGCAGAGCCAGGTCGCGCAGGTTGTCGTGCAACGTGTCCACGCGCCCATGCCAGAAAGGATAAAAGGAGAGGCCGATGACGTCGAAGGGAACGCGGTGGGCGATCAGATTGTCGTAAAACCGCACGGCCGCATCGTAATCGCCGCCGCGATCAATGTGAATCATAATGCGGGGCCGCGGGCCAGGCGCGCTGCCGTCGGCTACGCCGCGAATGCCGGCGTTGAGCAGATCGGCGAAGTTGTCCCAGTTGCCGGGCAGCTTGCCATCGGGCCACAACATGCCGGCGGTGATTTCGTTGCCCACCTGCACCATGTCGGGCGCCACCCCCTCGCGGACGAAAGCGGCGATGGTATCGCGGGTGTAGTCGTGGACTTGTTCCACAAGCAGTTTGTGCTCGAGTTTGCTCCACGCTTCCGGGATCGGCTGCTTGCCGGGGTCGGCCCAACTGTCGGAGTAATGCAGGTCGAGCAGCAGGCTGAAGCCCATGGCCTTGGCACGATGCGCCAGGGCGAGCGTGTACCGGAGATCGTTGGGCAGCTTGTCAGCGGCGGCGGCGGGATCGTGAAAGAGGCGCAGCCGTACCCAGTTGTAGTGGTGTTCGCGCAGAATGGCGAGCACGTCCTTGGGTTGGCCGTTCTCTTTGAAGCCCATGCCGTCCTGCTCGGACTTCGCCAGGAAGGAGACGTCGGCGCCGATGGCGTAACCCTGCCCGCGGCAAAAAAGGGCCGCCGCGAGAAGCAGAGGAAGAACACAGAGATGGAGAAGATGACGGCGCATAAAATATGAAGGTTTCACCCGTGGTTCAGGCAGCAAGCATGGGCTTGCCGCGGTCTGCAAAATCGAATCATAGCCCCGGCGGATTGGACGCGAATCAGACGAAAGTCTGACTGCGGAGAATCAGGCAACCGGCGGGCAATTTGCTTGAGAAAACAGGGCGTGATGCGGAAAAGTCCTGCCGGTTCGCATGCCGGAGTAGCACGGCAAGGACTCAGAGGGCGCGATGACGGACCGGTGCCGACAGAGCCCCTGTTTCCAGCCTGAAACCCGCGTCAGCGCGGTTCCGTGGTGATTTCTTCCTGGTATTCGGGGATCAGGCGAATCTCATTCAGCTTATCGGCTTGACCGTTCGGCTCGAATTTGAGAGGACTGGGAAACTCGAAGTAGACCGGAGCTTCCTTGCGCAGGGGAAGAATGCTCAGATCGAAGGTGGTAGGACCTTGATCTTCGAGAAAGCGCCGGAGGCCGATCATCCACGGCGTGCCATTCGAGAAGTTGTCGTCGAGGAGCTTGTGGTCCGCGGTAAGGCGCGCCACGTCGCCTTGGTAGTCAAGCTTGAGGAACAGCTCGCTAAGGCCGTTGAGCGCTCCGGAGGGCACCTTGATCTGCCACTCGGCTGCCTGCGGAAGATCGCCTGCGGGAGGCGCCTGCGCCACGCGGCGCGGGCGCCAATCGACCGAAGGCCCGAACTTGACGGGCGGTGCGAGGCCTGCGACACGAATTTGGCGGCATTCGAGCGTGGCGTTCCATGCCTGCGCCTCGGCGGTGAAGCTGGCAGACCGGCTGGTCGCGGCAGCCGGGATGAGCGGGACACTGGCCTTAAGCGAAGCGCCGGGCGGCGGGGTCAAGGTGAAGGCGAACCGCGGCGTGGCGAGAGAACGCAGCTTGATCTGTTCCGGCCGCGAGTCGGGATCGGCGAGAAAATCCTGCTCTGTGATGAGCAGGCGCTCGCTGCGGCCGAGATGCACCTTCCAGGCATCCCCGGCCTCTTGCGCGGTCAATACCACCACGCGCACGGATCTGCCCTGCGAGGAGACCACATCGATCGACGATTCCACCCCCGGCTGAATTCCACCAACATAGATGACGCCGGAATCGCGAACCGTGGTTCCGCTCGAAGCCTTCAGAGTGCGAACCGTTGCGGCATCGAAGGCCAACTCCGCTGGGATTCCCGGCAGCGCTTCGAAGTAGATGGTGTCGATACCGGCGTCTTCAACACGCGTGAAGAGTTGCGCAGTGCTGTAACGAAGCGTAATGCCATCGGCGCGCAGGTTGAAGGGCCAGATGAAATAGGCGCCCGAAGGCAGATCGACAGGATGGCGCGGGACGGCGAGCGTGCCATGAGGCAGGCGAATCAGGAATTGTGCCGCCGTGCGCGCGGGCATCGCGTAGCCGCGGACGTAGTTATTGCAGAATATGAATCCGGAGTCGCCGCCGGAACGCACCGAAGCGCGGGGAACGGAGAGATCGGCTGAGTTGCGCGGCCGCAGTTCGGGAGCGTGCACCGCCATTGGCGCCAGCTCGCCTCCGAAATCGTTCAGGAAATACTGAAAGACCTTCAACTTGCGAAACGACATGCGCTCTTGCCCGAATTCTCCCAGCGGAGCCTGGAAGTCGTAGGACTTGATAGGCAGGTCGTTGGGATAGCCGGTGTCCTGCGATTCCTGAAGAGTGGTTAGCTTGCCGTCCGGATTGCTGCCGCCCTGAAACATGTAAGTTCCATAGAGGTTCACGCCCGACCCGAGCATTACGGGGACCATCGCGGCAATGTCGTCGGGCGCAATCACCGGGCGGCGGTGGTATGTATCCTCGATGCCTCCGCCGATTTCTGCCGTCAGGTACGGAAGGTTGTCTTCGGCGTCCATCTTCATGCCTGGCTCGCCGCGGGCGCTGTCAGTGTTCACGTTTGCCGCGACGCGGCTCCGAAAGCGGAAGGCGTAGACCTCGGCCGGTGAGAGCTTGGTGGTCGAGCTGTCCCAAGGCGCGTCTGGATAGCCGCCGTAGACGGGAATGACGGCGCGCGGTGGAACCACGGCGTTGTCCCATCCGGTAACGATGTAGAGCGGTACNNTCGAATACTCGTTCTCGAGCTGAACGCCGACCACCGGGCCGCCGTCTTGCCAGAGGAGATTCTTAAGCTCGACGCCGATCTGCGCGTACCAGGAGCGAACGCTGGCGAGATAGACGGAATCGTTGACGCGAGTTGGGCCCTGCTTCAGGACCCAGTCGGGCAGGCCGCCGTTGCGCGCCTCGCCGTGATCCCAGGGGCCGATGCGCACCACCAGAAGCAGCCCGTGTTTCTGGCAGAGCTCGGCAAAGGCACGCAGATCGCGCTGGCCGCTCCAGTCGAACTGGCCCTCGATCTCCTCGTGATGAATCCAGATCGCATAGGCGGACACAATGTTCACGCCGGAGGCTTTCATCTTGAGGATTTCGTCTTCCCATTGCTCTCGCGGAACGCGCGCGAAGTGAAACTCTCCCATCACCGGAAGCCATGGCTTTCCATCGCGCGTCAGATAGCGGCTGTTCAAGCCCAGCGTTGTTCCCGCGGGCGCGGTTGCGAAACTCTCGTCGTAGTTTGCCGGGCCGGGCTCGCCGGCCG